>DATMSC010000311.1:0-5168 GCA_035565595.1 Longimicrobiales bacterium
ATGTCCGTCACCCGGTGCAGCCCGGGGTGATCGGCCAGGTTCCTGCCGACCCTGATCGATGTAGGGGCCATGATCCTTACCGTTTGGTGCCTATCTTACTGATTGGTAACTGCTTGCGCGCTCATGGCCGCGCGGCGACACTGTGCTCGAACCTTGCAGGTCAGCCGCGAACCCCAACACAGGATAGGACCATGATGCGATCATCCACAAGCATTGCCCGTTCGCCGGTCACGCTCGAGGACTTCGAGCTGATGAAGAAGACGGCACTTTTCGACGAGGACGATGTTCGCTATCTGCGCCGTTCCCGGGAAGTTCTCGCGGATCAGACGGACGCGATCCTCGATGTCTGGTACGGGTTCGTCGGGTCGCAGCCGCACCTTTTGCACTATTTCACGAACCCTGCCGACGGCCAGCCCATCGGGCGCTATCTCGACGCAGTTCGCGTCAGGTTCGGACAGTGGATCCTCGACACGGCCGAGGCCAACTACGACCAGGACTGGCTCGACTACCAGTACACCATTGGCCTGCGGCACCACCGGGTCGGGAAGAACCGGACGGATGATGTGGATTCTGTGGACCACATCCACTTCCGGTACCTGATCCCTCTCCTCGTGCCGATCACTGTGACGCTCAAGCCGTTCCTGGCGAAGAAGGGCGACAGCCCCGAGGACGTGGATCGCATGCACGCCGCGTGGCTGAAGTCCGTCGTTCTCCAGCTCACCCTCTGGAGCCAGCCGTACTGCCGGGAAGGCGACTTCTGACCCGACCCGCCGACCGGCAGGTGGCGTCGCAGGTGGACGATGGTGTCCGCCTGCGGCGCCGGCCGCGCCCGCCGACCTGCCGTTGACACAGCCAGCCGCGTGACCGCACGTTTCAGCGATGTCGATGTCTACCGTTCGTGTTCGATTCGCCCCGTCGCCTACCGGCTACCTGCACGTAGGCGGCGCTCGCACCGCGCTCTTCAACTGGCTCTTCGCGCGCCACAACGGCGGCGTTTTTCTCCTCCGTATCGAGGACACCGACAGGCAGCGTTCCAGCGCCGAAATGACCGACGCCATCCTGGACGGGATGCTCTGGCTCGGTCTCGACTGGGATGAGGGGCCGTTCCACCAGGCCGATGGGTTCGAGAGGCATCGTGCCGATGTGTATCGCCTTCTGGAATCCGGCCACGCCTACCGGTGCTTCTGCGCACCGGCGGATGTGGAGGCGCGACGCGCGGCGCTCGGTCCGACCGCCGCCGACGCCTACCGGTACGACCGATTCTGCGACCGTGAGGTGAGCGCCGCCGAGGGTGAACGGCGCGCCGCTGCCGGTGAACCGCACACGGTGCGCTTCCGCGTGCCGCCGGGCACCACGGCGTGGGACGACGCCGTCCACGGCCGCCTCTCGTTCGACAACGGGACCATCGAGGACTTCATCATCCTGCGCTCGGACGGCACGCCGATCTACAATCTGGCGGTCGTGAGCGACGACCTCGCCCATCGGATCACGCACGTGATCCGCGGCGACGACCACATTTCCAACACGCCGAAGCAGATCCTGCTGTACCGTGCTCTCGGGCACGAGCCGCCCGTCTTCGCGCACGTGCCAATGATCCTGGGCCCGGACGGCAAGCGGCTCTCGAAGCGGCACGGTGCCACCGCCATCGGCGAGTATCGCGAGCAGGGGATCCTGCCGACCGCGATGGTCAACTTCCTCGCGCTCCTCGGGTGGTCCCCGGGTGGCGATGAGGAGATCTTCGACATTGCGGAGCTGATCCGGCGCTTCTCGCTGGAAGGCATCAACCTGAAGAGCGCCGTCTTCGACACGCAGAAGCTTGAGTGGCTTTCCGGGCAGCACATCAGCCGGGCATCGGCGGAGTCGCTCGAACCGCTCGTCACGGAGCGGATCGTCGCCGCGGGGCTCGCCACGCGAGAGGCGCTCGTGGCCGACCGGGATCGCTACCTGGCCGTGATCGACCTGCTGAAGGTGCGCGCCCGAACGATTCCGGACATCGTCGCCCAGGCCCGCCCGTATCTGGTGCAGGAGCTCGAGTACGATCCCGCAGCGGTGCAGAAGCACTGGAAGGACGGGGACACGGCTCAACGCCTCGCATGGCTGCGTGACCATTTCGCCTCGGTCGAATCGTGGGACGCCGAGTCGCTCGAGGGCGCGCTCCGCGCCCTCGCCGATGAGATCGGCATCGGCGCCGGCAAACTCATACACCCGCTCCGGGTCGCGCTGACCGGGACGGCGGTTTCGCCCGGGATCTTCGATGTCCTCGTCGTGCTCGGCCGGGAGCTAAGCCTTGCCCGCATCGAAGCCGCGGTCGACGCGCTCGAGGCGGGGACGTCCGGTTAGCCAGCTATCGCCGCCGTTTCCTCACCGATCGGGCGAGGACCGCCCGGCCCTGCCGCACCCCTCGCCTTCTCACGGAGTCCGACCATGGCGAACCGCCTTTCCCGAGAAACGAGCCCGTACCTCCTCCAGCACGCCAGCAACCCGGTGGACTGGTATCCCTGGGGCGAGGAGGCCTTTGCGCGCGCCAGGGCGGAGGACAAACCCATCCTCCTGTCGGTGGGCTATTCGTCGTGCCACTGGTGCCACGTCATGGAGCACGAGTCGTTCGAGCACGAGGACACCGCACGCCTCATGAACGAGCACTTCATCAACGTGAAGGTGGACCGGGAAGAGCGGCCGGACGTCGACGCGGTGTACATGGCCGCCGTTCAGGCGCTCACCGGGCGAGGCGGCTGGCCGATGACCGTCTTCCTCACTCCCGATGGCGAGCCGTTCTACGGCGGGACGTATTACCCGCCGACGCCGCGGCATGGCCTGCCGGCCTTCAGGGACGTCCTGCGCGGCGTGGCCAGGGCATACCGCACACAGCCGGACGCCGTTCGCAGCGATGCGCGCCGCCTGCGGGAAGCCGTGGAGGCGGGGACGCGGATGGTTGCGCCAGTGGCAGGTCTGGACACCGGTATCCTCGATCGGGCGTATCGCGCTGCGGCATCGCAATACGACCCTCACAACGGCGGATTTGGCGGCGCTCCCAAGTTTCCGCAGCCGATGGCGCTCGAGTTCCTCCTCCGCCACCACGTGCGCACGGGCGACGCGAACGCGATCCGGATCGTCCTGCAATCGCTCCAGTCCATGGCCGCCGGCGGTATCTACGATCAGGTCGGTGGCGGCTTCCATCGTTACAGTGTCGACGCTCGCTGGCTGGTCCCGCATTTCGAGAAGATGCTGTACGACAATGCGCTCCTCGCCCGCGTCTACCTGTACGCATTCCACCACACCGGGGAGGCGTGGGCAAGGGAGGTGGCCGAGGACGTTCTCGCCTACGTCCGGCGCGAGATGACCTCGCCGGAGGGCGCATTCTACTCGGCCCAGGACGCGGACAGCGAAGGGGAGGAGGGGAAGTTCTTCGTCTGGACGCCCGACGAGATCGACGAGATCGTCGGCGCCACGGACGGGGCGGTCGTTCGCGAATTCTATGGCGTGACGGAGGTCGGCAATTTCGAGGGACGCAACATCCTCCACGTCGCGGAACCGATCGAGGAGTTCGCCGCGACCGTCGGCAGGTCGGTGGACGAAGTCCGCGACACCATCGCTCGCGCCCGGGCGGCGTTGTACGAAGCGCGTGCTCGCCGCGTCTGGCCGGCCCGCGACGACAAGGTGATCACGTCCTGGAACGCGCTCATGCTCCACACGTACGCAGTGGCGGCGTGGGTCCTCGACCGGGAGGAATACCGGATCGCCGCGACGCGCAACGCGGAATTCGTGCTGCGCGAGCTGCGCCCGGGCGGGCGCCTCATGCGGACCTGGCGCGACGGCAGGGCTCACATCGAAGCGTTCCTCGAGGATTATGCGCTCCTGGGTGAGGCGCTCCTGGCGCTGTACGGGGCCACGTTCGAGCCGCGGTGGGCGGCGGTCGCGCGCGAGCTGGCGGATGAGTTGCTCGACCATTTCTGGGATGAGGACGCGGCGCTGTTCCACGACGCCCGCGCCGACGACCCGCACCTCGTGATCAGGCCGCGCGACGTGACGGACAACGCGACGCCGTCAGGCACCTCCGCGGCAGCGTCCCTCCTCCTCAGGCTGGCTGCGTTCACCGGGGAGTCGCGCTACTTCGACGTTGCCGAGCAGGTCCTCACCGGGCTCGGACGCCTCCCGGACCGGGCGCCGCTCGGATTCGGTTACCTCCTCTGCGCGCTCGACTTCCGCCTGGCCAGCCCGAAAGAAGTCGTCATCGCCGGCGACCCGGCCGGGCCGGATACGCGCGCGCTCCTCGACGTCGTGCGCGAGCGCTATCGCCCCAACCTGGTGGTTGCGCTGGCGCGCCCCGATCAGGAAGCCGGCGCCCTGGACGCGCTCCCGCTGCTCCGGGACCGTCACCCGGTGAACGGGCGCGCCGCGGCCTACGTCTGCGAGCGCTTCGTCTGCCAGGCGCCGGTGGCCGAACCCGACCGGCTGCGGACGCAACTCGACGCGCCCTGAGCGCCCCCGCGAACAGATCGTCGCCGACTGAGGAATTCCGCAATTCTCGAAGCCAGTGTTCGCTTGACAGCGTATGCTGGCCCGGTCTATCTATCCGCGCGAATCAGCGACCAGAGCCGCGGGAGGACGGCGGCGAAGCAGGTCCCCGGAACCAGTGCTCGATCCGGAGGCGACGATGCACGAACCGCTGACCAGGCTCGAACGCCGCATCCTCGACTATATTGTGGACTACTTGCGGCGGAACACGTACCAGCCGTCCGTCCGCGAGATCGGCGACCGGTTCGGGATCAGGAGCACGAAGACCGTCACCGAGTACCTGCAGTCCATTGCGGACAAGGGCTGGATCGAGCGACACCGGTCGCGCTCGCGCGGCGTCCGCATCCTCTCCGTGGACCTCCGGCCCAATGTGGTGACGGTACCCTGCTATTCGCTTCCCGCCGGCGTTCCCGACGCGGGCGGCGCCCACACTTCTGCCACGGAGCACTACGACATCGACCGGGGGCTCGCGGGCGGGAACGGCTCCATCTTCCTGCGCATGGCGGATGACAGCATGGCGGGTGCCGGGATCCGCAACGGGGACCTGGTGCTCGTAGAAGCCGTCTCCGACGCGTCAGTGCAGTCTGGCGACATCGTCGCCGCTCGCGTTGCAGGGCAGATGTTGATCAGGCGCTTCGAACGCAGGGGGAAGA
>DATMSC010000312.1:0-1555 GCA_035565595.1 Longimicrobiales bacterium
GGTTGGACCACGTGCTGCTCACTGCAGCCCGTGATGCCGGCGTATCGGTCGTGACCGGTGCGCGGGTGGACGACGTCCTCCGCGACGCGTCCGGTCGGGTCAGCGGAGTCTCGGGTCGCACGATAGACGGTGAACCCTTCACCGCGGGCGCCCGCCTCGTCATTGGCGCGGACGGGCTGCGCTCTGTGGTCGCGCGCAGGCTGAAGCTGCTGCGGCGCCGACCACGCCTGCGAAAGGCCTCGTGCTCCATCCGCCTGTCCGGGTTCACCGACGCCGGGAGTCTCGGCGAGTTGCACATCGGGCCCGAGGCAACGGCCGGGTTCGCGCCGATCAGCGCGCCAGAGGCATCGGGCGCCTGCGAGGTGAACCTGACGGTCGTCGTCCCGGCCGGGCGTGCCCGCAATTCCGGCGGCGCCCGTCCGTTGCTCTGGAGCGCAGCGCGGTCGATACCCACGCTGCGAGAGCAACTGGCCCGGCTCGAAACACTGGATGCAGCGCAGCGTCCGCCGGTGCTCGCCTCCGGCCCGTTCGACCTCGCCACCCGCGACGTGATGGTACCGGGCGCCGTGCTTGCCGGCGACGCGGCAGGTTACTTCGACCCGTTCACCGGACAGGGGATCTACCACGCGCTCGCCGACGCACGCATACTGTCAGCATCAGTTCCAGCAGCGCTTGGTGCCCGCAGTCCGCGTGATGAAATTCGCGCCATGAAAGGGTACGCGCGGCAGCATCGCCGAATGATCCGCGAAGCCGAGGCGCTGCAACGCCTCATCGACGCGGTGATCCGCCGCCCGCAGCTCGCCAGTCTGGCGGTGCACCGGCTCGCTCATGCTCATGCGGCCGCTGACGCGCTC
This sequence comes from Longimicrobiales bacterium, assembly GCA_035565595.1. Lineage (GTDB taxonomy): Bacteria > Gemmatimonadota > Gemmatimonadetes > Longimicrobiales > RSA9 > DATMSC01. The sequence goes on from DATMSC010000312.1 coordinate 855, forward strand.
ATCGCCGCGACGGGCGACCTGCGCCGCGCACGATCCTTGCTCCTCCCGCGCGTGCTCCTCGCCCTCCTCGCCCCAACCGGGAGCCTTTCGTGACAACCATCGACGAGCACGATGTACTCGCGCCGACGTCGGTCTGCTTCGATGTCGCGACGGACGTGACACGCTGGCCGGAAATCCTGCCTCATTATCGTTGGGTCCGGGTGCATGGCGAGGCGGAGCCCGGGGTCCCGCTCGTCGAGATGGCTGCCTGGCGTCCCTTTGCCGGCCCGCTGCGCTACCCCACCTGGTGGATGTCCGAAATGCGCGTCGATCCCGCTGAGCCGGCCGTCCATTATCGCCATGTGCGGGGGATCACCCGGGGGATGATCGTGAAGTGGGAGTTCCACCCCACGGCGCGGGGCACCCGCGTCCGCATCGTCCATGAGTGGAGCGGCCCGGCATGGCCGCTCATCGGGCGGGCCGCGGCGGACCTCGTGATCGGCCCCCACTTCGTCAGCGCCATTGCAGGCCGGACGCTCGCGGGAGTAGCGCGAGAGGCCGAGCGCAGGGTGATTTCCGCGCGCACGTCAGGCGATGCGCTATGACACCTGATCAGCGCCGCGTCGCCATCACCGGCCTCGGACCGATCACGGCGGTGGGGATCGGGCGGGATGGCCTGTGGGAAGGACTACGGCGGGAGGTCTCGCCGATTCGGCGCGTCA
>DATMSC010000313.1:0-4238 GCA_035565595.1 Longimicrobiales bacterium
CTCGCCGCCGTTCTGGATGGGAAATCCGCCCTGCGGCTGGTGGGCCATGAAGTAGGCGGAGATCATCTCGACGGCGAGCACGAGCGCCACGGGGCGGGTGAGCACGCCGAGCACGATGGCGAGCCCGCCGAAGGTCTCCAGCACGCCGGCGAGTCCCATGAGGGAGAAGAGTTCTGCGCTGGCGCCCTCCCCATCCATGCCGCCCAGCCACCCGAAGAGCTTTTGCACGCCGTGCTGCATGAAGAGCAGCCCGGCGCCGATCCGCAGTATCGCGTGGGCAACCTGCCCCGCCCGCGAAGTCGTGGCGTGCCCGTAGCGCGCCGATGACTCGAGTCTCATCGACTCCCTCCCCCGTTCCGCAGCGGCCGCCCCGCGGCCGCGGATGGCCGACGTCGCAGGGGAGAGGGAAAAGTCGTGCCGGCGTGTGCGGGGCGTAGGTATCAAGGCTTCCCCTGCCCCCTGGACCCACCGCCCCACGTCGATTCAGACAGGAATCCGGCCGGTCACTCGCGGCGCGCCTTCATTGTCAGTGGGGTGCGTTACCATCGGTAGTGGCGTGTCGGACCCTGGACGACCGTCACGGCCATGGGGCCGGGATCACATTTATCGTCGAGCGATTCGATCGTCCAATCTGGAGGGAGCAATGAAGCTAAGGGTCGCAGCAATTGCTCTTCTGGCGGGCATGTTGGCCTGTACGTCTGAGGGGCCGGCCGGGCCTCAGGGCCCCGCCGGACCCCAGGGACCGCCAGGCCCGCAGGGGCCAGCGGGACCGCAAGGGCCACAGGGGCCTCAAGGCCCTCAGGGGCCACCCGGACCGGAAGGCCCTGCCGGGCCGACCGGGCCGTCTGGACCGACCGGACCGCAGGGTCCCTCCGGTCCCACTGGGCCGCAGGGGCCTCCGGGACCGCCAGGTGTCGGCATTTCCTATCTTGTTTTCGAGGCACCAGTCACGGCCGCGCTGATAGCGACTCCGCCCGTCAACACGGGCGGCGTACTGCCGGGAGTCATTTGCTACTTGAGCTCGAGCCAACAGGTCTGGCTCCAGATCGCAGACGAGAATTCGGCGAACTGCGCCGTTCAGGAAGCACCAGGCGGATACCGCGGCTCGGCGCTCTTAGGCGCGGGCTTCGTCAATTCAGGTTGGCACGTCCGAATTATTCTGTTCTGGGCTGAATGAACGGACTCGTCTCCGCAACGAAAATGCCATTCTGATTGCCCTGCTGGTGAGCAGCCGCGGCGTGTCCGCGGTTGCTCACCACAAGCGTACCTCCTTTTCACCACCCCAATCTCTCACGAGATGGTTTCTCCCGTACACCCGGGGCGGTACAGGCCATACAGACCGACGAATTCGGCGTGCCGTGGGTGGTGCCTTACGCGGTCCGGCAAGAGTAATGCATCGGAACTGATCACCCCTCCCTCTCATCTCCCAGCCAGTATCTGGCCCCCGGTCCCCGCCGCCCCGCCCGGTCGGCGGGGTTGGCGAGACGGCAGCGGTCCAGCGACAGGCAGCCGCAGCCGATGCATTCCGCGAGTCCCTCGCGCAGTCGCTCGAGCTCGGCGATGCGCGCTTCCACGCGCCGGCGCCAGTCGGCTGACAACTCCTCCCAGTCCGTTCGCGTCGGCACGGCGTGCTCCGGGAGCCCGGCGAGAACTCCGGCGATCTCATCGAGGGAGAGCCCGACCCGCTGCGCGAAAACGATGAAGGCCACCCTTCGCAGCGTCCCCCGTCGGTATCTCCGGTGCCCGGCCGGTGTGCGATCTGAATGGATGAGCCCCCGGTCCTCGTAGAACCTGAGCGCTGACGGCGCCACGCCGCTTCGCCTGGCGAGCTGCGAGATGGTCAGCGTCGTAACCCATGACCTCCCGCCGTCGTGTCTTTCCGCAGTCATGGCGGCGAACGGTACACGCCCGCGCGCTTGACTTCAAGTACGCTTGAAGTATTACCTTCGCGTGTCCGAGAGAACAGCCTGATCACACGCCATCCCGGCGTCCGCAACCGGAGCCACTATGAGCCAATCCGTGGCCGATCCATCGACCGACATCGCCCGCCGCCTTCGAGCCGGAATCTCCGGAACCGTCCTCGCACCGGGCGACCCGGAGTACGACGCGGCGAGACGCCCGTTCTTCGCCATGTACGACCGCCGACCCGCGGCCATAGCCCGGCCGGTGTCCCGGGCGGACATCGCGCATGCGCTGCGGACCGCCCGCGAGTTCGGGGTACCGATCGCGGTCAGGAGCGGTGGCCACAGTCCGGCCGGCCACAGCGCCATCGAGGGCGGGCTCCTGATCGATCTCTCCGGGATGCAGTCGCTGGAGATCGACGCCGCGAATCGTACCGCGTGGGCGGGGGCCGGCCTCACCGCAGGAGCTTTCACCGCGGCGGCCAGCGAGCACGGGCTGGCGGTCGGATTCGGCGACACGGGGTCGGTGGGGATCGGCGGAATCACGCTTAGCGGCGGCGTCGGTTACCTGCACCGCAAGCTGGGGCTCACGGTGGACAGCGTGCTGGCGGCCGAGCTGGTAACCGCGACGGGTGAGACGGTTTACGCCGACGAGACCACCAACCGGGACCTCTTCTGGGCGCTGCGCGGCGGCGGTGGCAATTTCGGGGTGGTGACGCGCTTCCGGTACCGGCTCCACCCGGTCGACCAGGTGTTCGGCGGGATCATGCTCCTCCCCGCGACGCCCGCCCGTGTCGTCGAGGTCGTGAAGCTGTTCCAGGAGGCGTCGGACGACGTATCGGGGATGATCAACGTCGCGCCCGCGCCACCCGCGCCGTTCATCCCGCCGGAGCACCATGGTCGCATGATCGTGATGACGGCGTTCGTCCACGCCGGCGAGACGGCGGATGCCGAGCGGTTCGCGGCGAGCATCCGCGCGCTAGGCACGCCCCTCATGGACGCCGTCCGCCCGATGCGTTATCGGGAGGTGTTCGAACAGCACGGACCGCCGCTCCCGCCGGCGCTTGTGTCCTTCTCGTGCTTCCGTGACAGCGTCGACCTGGCCACGGCGGAAGCCGTCATCGACGCGCTGCAGTTGGCGCCGGCACCGATGCGCGTCGTCCAGTTCCGGGTGCTGGGCGACGCCGTCGCCCGCGTCCCGGCCGACGCCACCGCTGTCCCGTGTCGCGGGAGCGGGATGCTCACCGTCGTCAACGCCGGCTTCCCGGATCCTTCCATGGTGGCACCGAACGCTGAATGGGGCGCCGGCGTCGTTGGCTTCCTGAGGGAGGGAGACGGTTGCTACGTGGGATTCATGGGCGACCACGGTGAAGCCGGCGGCCGGACCGCGTATCCGCCTGACACGCTCGCACGGCTCGCCGCCGTGAAGGCCAAATTCGACCCGGACAACGTGTTCCGCTCGACCCAGAACGTGCAGCCGGCATAACGGAAGCGCCCCGCCGGCGTCGACGGGGCGCTTCGTTTTTCCTGCCTGCGGACGGGCGGCTACTGCGCCACCGCTGGCAAATCTACATTCTCGTTGTTCGTGGATCGCACCGCCTCGCCCCCTGGAGTCCGGATCGTGACGTTCTCCATGGTCCAGTCGCGGGCGTATTCGATGAACCCCGCCTCGGCGCCTTCGGCGGTGATGTTCTGCCAGGTCACAGCGCCGAGATACTTCTGCGGAAGGCCGCTCGCGGAGAAGATCCGGCGCGCCCCCGTAACCGTAACGTTCTGGATCGTGATGTCGCGGTACTCGGCGAGCCCGCGCTCCGCTGGCTCGACGGGCGTGTTGAGCACGATCCAGTGGTCGGGGATGTTCTCCATCCCCTCGGGCATGGTGGCGTAGCTGTAGCTGGGATTCCAGTTCAGCGTGAAGGTGAAGGGCAGCGGCACGTCCTCCATGGTGATATCGCGGATCAGGACGTCCTCCACGAAGCCGCCGCGCGTCGTCGCCGACTTGAACCGGATCCCCTCGCCGGTGCCGATCCCGCGGTTGTCGTACGCGACGACGTGACGAATGCCGCCGGAGGTCTCGCTCCCGAACGAGATCACGCCACCACCGCGGCGCGAGGTGTTGTGGCGGATCACCACGTACTCGGTGGGGCGGTTGACGCGCAGCCCGTCGGCGTCGCGGCCGGCCTTGAGGCAGATCGTATCGTCGTTGTTGTCTATGTCGGCGTTCTGGACCAGGACCCAGCGGGACGAGTCGATGTTCACGCCGTCGGTGCTCGGGCCGCCATTGTCCCGAACGGTCACGCCGTCAACCGTAACGTGCTCGGAGTAGACGACCTGTAC
>DATMSC010000314.1:0-3293 GCA_035565595.1 Longimicrobiales bacterium
CGCCTCCGCCGTTGCCTCCGGCACCACGTAGTATTCGGCGTGCATGATGTGGTCGGCCGGGTCCTCGACCTCGACCGGCCGGAAAGTCCCTACGCCAACGTGGAGGACGACCGCGGTCCGGACGACGCCTTTTTCGTCCAGCTCGGCCAGGAGCCGGGGCGTAAAATGGAGCCCGGCCGTCGGTGCGGCAACGGAACCCGTTGTCCTGGCGTACACAGTCTGATACCGCTCCGCGTCCGCGGCGTCAGGCGCCCGTTCCACGTACGGTGGCAGCGGCACCCGACCGTACCGCTCAATGGCCACATCGACCGGCAGCGGGGTCACCAGGCGCACCACGCGGTGGCCATCCGCCGTCGTGTCCACGATCTCGACCGAAAGTTCCTCGGAGACGTGGATCGTGCGGCCAGGCCTGAGCTTCGGGCCCGGCCGGACCAGGGCCTCCCAATACTCAGCACTCCCTGACACCGACGCTTGCGGGCGCAACCCGACACTCCCGTGCGGCTGAAGGAGCAGAACTTCAGCCGGCGCACCGGTCGCGCGACGACCCAGGAGCCTGGCCGGAAACACGCGCGTCTCGTTCAGCACCAGCGCGTCGCCGGCGGGGATCATGTCCGCCAGTTCGCGGAATATTCGATGTCGGATCTCGCCGGTGTCACGGTCCAGGACCATGAGCCGGCTTCCGTCCCGCTCTTCACGGGGATACTGCGCGATCAGATCCTGGGGGAGGTCGTAGTCGAAAGCGGAAGTGGGATACCCGTGCGCCAGTGCGGAAACAGTGTGAACGCCCCCGGTTTCGCCCGGGACCGCCCCGCCAGCCGGATCGGCCTCGGGGCCCGTATGCAACATCACCCTTCGAAGAGCTCCGGCTGCTGTTCGACGCTGGCGGCACGCTCCGCCGGCAGCGCGTAGCCAAACCGCTGATACGCCCGAGCCGTCGCCTGGCGGCCCCGTGGCGTCCTCATCATGAAACCCTGCTGGATCAGAAACGGTTCATAGACCTCTTCGAGCGTGCCGGCGTCTTCACTCACGGCCACCGCGAGACTGTTGAGCCCGACGGGACCGCCGTCGAAATGCTCGATGATTGCCTTCAAGATCCGGGCATCCATTTCGTCGAGCCCGTATTCGTCCACATCGAGCATCCTGAGCGCCTCCGCCGCGACCGCTTCGTTGATCACGCCGTCCGCCCGCACCTGGGCATAGTCGCGCACCCGGCGGAGCAGCCTGTTCGCGACACGCGGCGTCCCCCGCGCGCGCCGCGCGATCTCCGCCGCCCCCGCCGGTTCGCACTGGACCTGGAGGATCTCGGCGCTGCGCTCCACGATCACCGCGAGATCCTCCGGCGGATAGTAGTTCAGCCGCTGCACGATTCCGAAGCGCGCACGTAGCGGCGGGGTGAGCAGACCGAACCGGGTGGTCGCGCCCACGAGCGTGAATCGCTCGATGGGCACGGTTACGGTCTGAGCGCGCGGGCCATCCGAGAGCCGGATGTCCACGCGGTAATCTTCCATAGCGGGATAGAGGAACTCCTCGATCACCGGGCGGAGGCGATGCACTTCGTCGATGAAGAGGATGTCGCCCTCGCGCAGGTTCGTGAGGATGCCGACGAGGTCACCCGGTTTTTCCAGTACCGGGCCGGACGTGGTCTTGATGCTCACGCCCATTTCCCGCGCCATGAGCATGGCGAGCGTGGTCTTCCCGAGCCCGGGCGGGCCGTGGAACAGCGTGTGGTCGAGCGGTTCGCCGCGTCCCTTCGCCGCGTCGATCGCGATACGCAGACTCTCCTTCACCTTCGCCTGGCCAATGAACTCGGCCAACCGTTGCGGGCGGAGCGAGAGCTCGACCGCGGATTCGTCCGCTACGACTTCAGGTGTCGTGATCTCGGAACGCATGGACTCCCGGGGGCAGGGCCGGCGCGCTGGATCGCGGCGGGGCGTCGGCTTTCCGGGAAAGATACGGCCCGGGGCGAGGGGCGGTCCAGTGCCTCCGACCGCCCCCCATCTTCGGCGCCGAGAGGAGTGCTCAGGGCTCCCGCACCCGGATGCGGATCTCCACTGAGGACTGCGGGTCGAGCAGGTGCCGGATACGGAGCGTGTACCGGCCGGGACGCGACGCGACGATCCCACCGTCGGATGCCCAGATCGAATCCCCGGGCGCCAGGAGCCGCTGCTCGCTATAAGCCATGCAGCGCGGGGCGTGATCCTCGAGCTCGAGCTCGGTGCGCATGTCGAGTCCGCAGATCCGCGCGGTTACGTCGATGGCATCGTCGCCCCGGTTCACTACCGTTGACACGATCACGAGCGTGTCGCCGACCGCCGGCTCCGCGTGCGAGAGGCGGATCGTCTGAACCAGTGCGTTCGGCGCTTCCGAGTGGACTACGAACTGCCCCAGCTCCGCATCGTAATACGGTTCGAGCGGATGCCCGGCTTCGCAACTCGCCAGGGTGAGTGCGGCGAAGGCCAGCGCGGCGTACAACCACGAGAGTGAGCTACGGCACATGAAGTTATTTCCGACAGGGAAGTCGATTTCATCACATCGGGCGGCCCGGAGACGGGGACACGGAACCCGGGCGAGGGGTGATGGAATGGCCCCCGAGGGGGCCGCCGGCCCCCAATCGCCGCGAAGTTTCCTCCCCGCACCGACCGGGGCACCCCGGTCCAGTACGAATCAGAGGCGCGGGAAGTTGCAACTTCCTTGCCGTACGGCCCCTCGCCTCTCGTGAAATGACGCGCGGCGGCCAGGAATCACAACGAGATCAGCCGAGCTCCGCGAGAGCCGCCTTGAGCAGCGAAGCGTCGCGCGCGCCGGGATTGCGGTCCAGCACCGCACGGACGGCGGCCGCTGCGGCTACACTCGAATAACCGAGGGCGACGAGCGCGCTGACCGTAACCTGCACCGTTTGGTCGGCAGGGGCACCGGATTCCGCGACTCCGGTGGCGAGGTCGTCCAGGCGGTCGGCCAGCTCGATGACGAGGCGCTCCGCCGTTTTCTTCCCTATCCCGGGTACCGTGCGGAGGACATCCACGTCCCGATCCGCGATCGCGCGGACGATCCGCTCTGGGGGCAGCTTGGACATCATCGCGAGCGCGAGGCGGGGACCTATTCCGGACGCCGTGACGAGCCGGGCGAAGAGCCGGCGCTCCTGACCGGTCAGGAAGCCGAAGAGCGCCGTACCGTCTTCCCGGACGACGTGAAATGCCCGGAGCTCCAGCTCGGTCCCCTCCGCAGGGAGACGCTCGTAGACGGTGAGGGGGATCTCCAGCTCGTACGCGACCCCGCCCGGAGTCATCACTTCG
>DATMSC010000315.1:0-2433 GCA_035565595.1 Longimicrobiales bacterium
TCCATGTCGGACGTGAACGCTACCCACTGACCATCGGGGCTCCACGCCGGTTCCACGAACAGGTCGACCGGATCGGTGAGGAGCGGTTCGATCGTGCCGGCGTTCACATTGAGGATGTACAGGTTCGCCGTGCCGTCACGAGTCGACATGTAGACCAGCCGGTCTCCGACGGGAGACCAGCTCGGCGAAGCTTCAATGGCGCCCGCGAACCCCGTCGGTGGCGTCGCGCGCGCGGCGTTCGCTCCATTCGTTCCTCCCACCCAGATCTTCGGGGCGGGAGCGCTCGCCTCGCGCGTGAAGGCGAGGCGCTGTCCGTCCCTCGACAGGGCAGCCTCGTCGACCGGATCGCCGAACTGGGTGATTTGTGTCGCTGCACCTCCGGCCAGCGGCACCGAATAGAGCTGGCCGTCCGAATCCCGGGTGAACACGACCTTCGACTGCGCCGCTGTAGGCTTCGTGTGGATCGTGCTCCCCTGCGTGAGACGCGTCACGCCCTGGCCATCTAGGGAAGCCACGAACACCTGTCGCCGGCCGCCGTCAACCATGTCGAACACGATCTGGGGCGGCGTGGCGACACTGATGGCGCGGGATCCGGATGCCCCGGAGACTGACGCGTTGATGGTCACGGATCCGGCCTGGCGGAGCGTCGCTTTCCCCGGCGCCGGGAACTCGGCCGCGTTCGCCGGCGTGGCGGACCATGTCACGTTCCCCTCAGGGACCGGCGAGCCATCCCGCGTCACGGTGAGATCCACGGTCATCCCGCGCTCGAGCCGCCCCGTGACCGTTACGACGAGCTGGCCGGGCGAGTCCGGCGGATCGTTCGGTCCCGTGGGGCCGGGGTCGTCTCCGCCGGCGCACGCGGCGAGCGTAACGAGAGCGAGGCCCAGGAGGACCGGGCGCCCTGTTCGGCGTAGCCGGCCAGCGACCGACACCCCGCGCTCCGTTCTCATCTCCGCTCCGCCAGTATCTCTGAAAATTGGGCAGAATCGGCGCGCCGGCAGTCCGCAACACGCACACACTTCGGGGCGCGAAAGCGGATCCGTGCTCCGGTACGACATAGCCGGACGATATGCCGGATTCCGCGCCGGGGCAACGCTTGACACCCGCCCGCAGGGCTGTTTACGTTCCGAAGGCTTTTTGCCGTGACGTGCAAGTATTGCGCTGCGGAGCGTGTGATGAAGGACATATCGATAGAGCCTTTCGGCACGAAGCCGGGCGTGTCCGAGGGGCGGAATCTCATACCGTGGACTTCACCCCGTGTGGACGTGCTGCCGCCGCTCGTCGACCTGACGCTCGTCACACTCGATCTCGACGAGAACCAGGCCCAGGGAGGCGGAATCCAGGGCGGCGAGTCCATCTTCTCCTCTCCCGATACCTGACGCCACCTGAATTCGCTCGTGCGCTCCGCGGTGCCCATGCCGGCGGAGGTGTCGCTCGGCTTTGCGCTGACCCAGCACTGCAACCTCCGGTGTCCACACTGCATTCGTGACGACGTCACGACGGTTCGGGCACTGAGTGTCGACTTCATCGTCTCGGTCCTGGACCAGGCCGTCCAGCGTTACGGTACGGTCAACGTCGGGCTGACGGGCGGTGAGCCGTTGCTGCACCCGCGCTTCCGCGATATCGTCTGCCTCTTCGCGGAGCGCTCGCTCGTGTACAGTCTGGTCACGAACGGTTGGCACATTCAGCGCGCGCTCCCCATTCTCGAGGAGTATCCTCCGCGGCACGTCTATCTGAGCCTTTCCGGGGCAACGGAGGCGGTGCACGACGCCGAACGCGGGCGCGGGAGCTTCCGGCGAGTCCTGCTCGCGGTGGCGGTGCTCACGAGCCGGCGGATACCGACGCGGCTCTCCATCGTGATCGACAGCCGCACCCGGCACCAGCTGGCGGAAGCCGCGGATCTCGCCGACACGCTGGGTGTCAACGCCATCGAATATATTCTGCCACAGCCGGTCCCGCAGAGCGCGGCCAGAGGCTCGGACCTGCCGCTGGAGGACTGGTTGCCGGTGCGGCGCGAAGTGGAAGCCCTTGCCGCGGTTCCCTGGCGGCGGGGCCGCGTCCGACTGGCCTATGGAGCACCGTTCGATGGCGAGGAGCAGTTGTGCGAGCCGATGCGCCATCGCCACCTCTCCATTGACGCCAGGGGCCGGCTGGTGACCTGCTGCCAGTTGTCCGATTACGGCCAGAACGAAGCCGAAGTCGTTGCGGACCTGAACGTCGTGCCGCTGGCGACGGCCGCGGAGCGGCAGGCGGAGATGATCGACGAGTTGCGGGCGTCGACTCGCCGCAGGGGCGACGATTCCGATCCTCTGGACCCGTTTCCGTGCATGCGATGCGCGCGTGCATGCGGGAAACTGGATTGGCTGCGCGACTACCCGGACAGCGTCTGGGGTCGAGCCGTGAGCGGGACGCTCTCGAGCCCACGGGTCGTAG
>DATMSC010000316.1:0-1820 GCA_035565595.1 Longimicrobiales bacterium
AATGGAGCCGATCGCCACCGCCGCGACGGTCGCGGCGGTCAAGCCGGCCCAATGCGTCCAGCCGAGGCCGGCGATCATGATCGGGAGCGGTGCGAGATAAAAGAGGATGACGGACAGCCACGAGCCGGAGGTCACCGAAGCGAACAGCAAAGCCGCCGCGGCGCCAGCACCGATACCTATGAGTCCGATCTTCATCATGTCCGAGCTGTCCCGCTCCATTCGAGCGGTTAGAGGCGGGAGTTGCTCCGCCCCAACCATCGGCCCGCCGGGTATTCCGTCGGGCCTCGTTTCAGTTGCCTCATCCTGAGGAGCCCCGCCGAAGGCGGGGCGTCTCGAAGGATGAGGCGTCGTACTTGTGGCCTCACCCTTCGAGACGCGCACCTGACGGTGCGCTCCTCAGGGTGAGGACGCGTTCGTTTAGCGGATCACGTAGGGCAGCAGACCGAGGAAGCGGGCGCGCTTGATCGCCTGGGCGAGTTCACGCTGCTTCTTGGCCGACACCGCGGTGATGCGGCTCGGCACGATCTTGCCGCGCTCCGAGACGTAACGCTGCAGCAGCTTCACGTCCTTGTAGTCGATCTTCGGAGCATTGGCGCCCGAGAACGGGCAGGTCTTGCGGCGGCGGAAGAACGGACGGCGCGCGCCGCCTTGAGCTGCGAGTGCCATTGATTATTCCTCCGTAGCGGCTTCTTCTTCGTCACGACGCGGACGGCGTTCGCCGCGCTCGCGGTCACGGTCGCCGAAGCGGCCGCCGCGCTCGCCGCGATCATCGCGGTCACGGTCCGACTTGCGCATCATCGCGGAGGGACCTTCCTCCAGCTCTTCGACGCGGATGGTCAGATAACGCAGGACGTCTTCCGACAGACGCTGCTGGCGCTCGATCTCGTTGAGCGCGGCCGCGGGGGCGTCGACGTTGAGCAAGGTCATGTGCGCCTTGCGGTTCTTGTTCATGCGGTAGGTGAGGGACTTCAGTCCCCAGTATTCGGTCTTGGTGACCTTACCGCCCATCTGCGTGATGACGCCGGTGAACTGGTTGGTCAACTCCTCGACCTGTTGCGCGCTCAGATCCTGGCGCGCCAGATAGACGTGTTCATAGAGGGGCATGAAATGCCTTTCCCTGGTTAGAGCCCATGTCTCGGCTTAGAGACAAAGTCCTCGATCCTGGCGCCTAGCCCTTCGAGCCCTTCGGGAAAGGCTCGAAACTGCTCTGAAGGCGGAAACACGGGATGCCGGACCAGAAGGCCCTACCGGCTTGCAGCGTGAGACGCTGCCGACCGGCCATCCGTTCAGCTTCCAACCAGGATCGACGGAACGCGCGGGTTATAAGCGTTTTCGGGGGGAATGCAAGGCGAACGGGCCGCGGGAGCCGGGGCTCAGGCGGCGTTCTCGGCGCCGCCGTTCTGCAGACGGTCGGCGAGCTGGACCGCCAGATCGGCGCCTTCCTGGAGCTGGCGCGCGCCTTCCTCGCTCGGGGCGCTCTCACGGCGCATGCGGTTGAGGGCGCCGAGCAACCGGTCAAGGTTGGCGGCGAGCAGCTGCTGGCGGAACTCCGGGTCGTGGCGGGCCCGCGAAAGATCGGCGTCGGAGACCAGTTTGTTCATGGCTGGGCGTCGTTCTGACTACCCCCAGCCCTTAAAGCTTAAGTCTTTGCGTTGCCTTACCCGGATAGGTGCAAATTGAACAATTCGGGTGGCCCGCTTGACAGGAGCGGCATGAGCGGTGTCTTTCGGCCCGATTTTGCTCCCGGGGGGCGGGATTTTCCAAAAGGTCGGGGACGAGAGAGGCATGACGGTCGCGTTTGTATTTCCGGGGCAAGGCAG
>DATMSC010000317.1:0-3408 GCA_035565595.1 Longimicrobiales bacterium
GTGATGAAGCCGAAGCCCTTCGTGTCGTTGAACCACTTCACGGTTCCGGTGGTACGCATACCAGTCTCCTGAGCTGTGTCGATGTCGAGGCCCGGGTATGTCCGTACCGCCGACCATCGTGTGTGTGACGGGCCAATCGCCCCCCGTCTCGGGCTACACGCCTGGAAAACAAAACGGGCCCGGCGGAGGTCCACCAGGCCCTGATTCCGCATGCATGGCCACGCGGCCACACTTTCCACTGGCGTGCCCATGATCATAACACCCGCCGACGCCCGGGTCAAGGATGCCATCACGCAAACGGGCGCATGACGCGACTACCGCACGCCCGATGGGCGACGGGGAGTGCGTTCTCTTCAGCGTATCCTCAACCCGATGCCCACGCTGGCGAGATCGAACGAATCACCCCGAAAGTCCGGGATCACGTGACCGGCGGCCGATGCCACGAGCCAGATCCACGGCGCGACGCGTACGGCCGCCGTGACGTGTCCTGACCAACCGGCAGCCGAATTACCTTCCGACCAGACGAGGGACGGTCCTGCCAGGGCGCGGATCGTGCCGCCCCGAGTTTCGATACCGGCTTGCGCCATGATGATCTGAAAGATCGGAAAGGATGGCACGCAGCCGCCATTGGATGCGGGCTGGCATTCCAATGTATACGTGGCCGTGCTGTGATCCGCGGCGCCGCCAGCGACGACCAGACCCACGGGGCCGATCGCGAGCGGTCTCAGGGCGACGATGGCTTCTCCGACGGTCCCGTCATGATTGTTACGGTATTCGCCGGTGGTGCGACCGAAACCACGGCCCAGCCGGAGGTCGAGGGACAGTGGGCCCGGGGTCTGCGCGGCTGCAGACGAAACCCCGCCGATCAGGAGGACCATAGTGAGCAAACCAATACGCAGTCGCGCCCGCATGCGTCGCTCCGTTGCGCTCTGGAGTCGTGGTGCCGAATGGGACAACGATGCTCGCCCCATGGCGCGCGCGCAATGGTCGCCGGGGCAGGATCAGCGGCGGTCGTAAGCGGTGCCGACGCAGCCGGCGACCTGATCCCGCTGTAGGGGCGCACATGCCGGTCCGCCCGTACAACTGCGGAGAGCCCCAGTCCCCTGCCGTCGCACGCATCTTGCCCCGGGACGCGCCGGTGACGCGGAACCATTCCAGCATCCGGAGAATGTCGCATGGCTGATCGTCACGACCTGACCGGGAAGAGGATCGCGATCCTGGTGGAGGACGGGGTAGAGCAGGTGGAGCTCACGGAGCCCAGGCAGGCGCTCGAGGACGCCGGCGCCACGACCGAGCTGATCTCACCACGGTCTGGCCGGGTACGCGCCTGGAACTTCACGGAGTGGGGTGGCGAGTTCGATGTCGACCGACCGCTCGACGACGCCGACCCTGCGGATTACGACGCGCTGCTCCTCCCGGGCGGCGTCATGAACCCCGACCGGCTGCGGACGAACGAGCGTGCCGTGAAGTTCGTCCGCACCTTCGTCGACAGCGGGAAGCCGGTCGCATCCATCTGCCACGGCCCCTGGATGCTGGTGGAGGCTGACGTGGTACGCGGCCGGCGGGTCACCTCCTACCCGTCGATCCGGACGGACCTGGAGAATGCCGGTGCGCAGTGGGAGGACAGCGAAGTCGTCACGGACCGGGGGCTCGTGACCAGTCGTCGCCCGGACGACATCCCGGCGTTCAACCGAAAGATGCTGGAAGAATTCGCCGAGGGGGTGCACGAGCGGCGAGCCGCCTGATTGACGCGCCGTCGTACGCGCGAGTATCCTTTCCGCGATTCCTTGCAGACTCGACAACGTGTGCCCGCGCCGCCATCGCAGTCGGTCGGTGGCCGTCTGGCGGTCGCGGGCGCGGAAAGGGTGCTCGACGCCATGCGGAACGGTGCCGGATTCCTCGCCTGCCTCGTCCTGATCGCTGTGCTGCCAATGGAGGCCGCCGCCCAGGATGCACCTGCCAGTCCATTCGCTGGCATTTCGCCGCGCAGCTCGGAGAGCGTCACGGTCACCTTGTGGGATGGGCCCGCACCTGGCGCGCAGGGTGACCAGCCGGGCGACATTTCGCGGCTGACGTATTATCCTGCCCGCGCCCCGAACGGCACGGCGGTGATCATCGCGCCGGGCGGTGGCTACACCGGGCTGGCAATGAACCACGAGGGACGGCAGGTAGCGAACTGGTTCAACGCCATGGGCGTAGCCGCGTTCGTGCTCGAGTACCGCCTCGGACCCCGATACAACCACCCCGTCCAGCTCGGCGATATCCAGCGCGCGATCCGCGTGGTGCGCGCCGCGGCGGGGCAGCTCGGGCTGGTATCGAATCGCATCGGCGTCATGGGCTTCTCGGCGGGCGGCCACCTGGTGTCGACAGCCGCCACGCATTTCGACGCCGGCAATCCGGCCGCGGCCGACCCGGTGGAGCGCCAGAGCAGCCGCCCCGACTTCCTGATCCTGGGATATCCCGTGATTTCCACGCGGCAGGAAATCGCCCACGCAGGCTCGGTGCGCGCCCTTCTGGGCGAGAACCCGCCGGAGGAGTTGCTGCGCGAGGTTTCGAACGAGCTCCACGTGACGGCGGATACGCCGCCGACGTTCATCTTCCATACGACGAACGATCCGGGCGTCCCGGTCGAAAACAGCATCGAATTCTTCAGCGCGCTGGTCCGGGAGAACGTCCCGGCGGAGATGCACCTCTTCGCCAACGGTCCACACGGCGTCGGGCTTGCCCTGGACAATCCCCAACTGGGACACTGGCCGGAGTTGCTGGCGAGCTGGATGCGCGGGAACGGCTGGTTGACGCGCCCGCCGGCCGGCGAGTAAGCGTTACCGGGCGAAGAGCGCCGGGCAGACTTCGCGCGCCGCTTCGATATCGGCGGCGTGCAGGTCCGGCGCCCGGCCGCCCGGCCCGGTGCGGGCGTGTGCTTCGCTCATGACGGAGCCCGATTCCTCGACGTGCCCGAGCCCGAGTGCATGGCCGAGCTCGTGCGCGATCAGGAGGACCAGCCCGTCCCAGTCGTCGTAGCGGTAGATACGGACCTCCCGCTCCACGGTCACGGTGCCGTCCGGGTCGATCCTCGCCGCTTCGCGGTACTGGCCCGACTCGACCATCCTCGCCGGCGAGGTGGCCTCGAACGACTCCGCACGCCGGGCATGCGCTTCGGCATCCCGATTGAATCGCTCGGCTTCGATGCGCAGGCTGTCCTGCATCCTGGCCAATGCCTCGCGTCGCCGCTGGAGCTCCTCGTTCTCCCGCTGCAGCTCACTCTCCCGGGCGCGCATGCGATAGAAGACCGAGTCGGGAGCGCCACCCGCGTCGTTCCACTGACTGACTGTGGCGTTGAACGTGGCAATCCGTTCACCCAGGTCGCGGAGTGCGGTGTCGAGAGAGTCGCGGAGGCGCGCGACTTCA
>DATMSC010000318.1:0-2734 GCA_035565595.1 Longimicrobiales bacterium
GCCACTGGCGAAGTGCTGGACCCGCTGACAGACGTCGCGCTCGACGCGCTCGTCGCGTGGCTGGAGTCGGTGCGGCCCGAGGCCGTGGCGGTGTGCCTGCTCCACGCGTACACGAATCCGGTGCACGAGATCGCTGTCGCAAGGCGCCTGGCCGGACTGCCGTACAGAGTCTCCTGCTCGCACGAGGTGCTCCCCGAATACCGCGAGTACGAACGGGCGAGCACGACCGCCATCAACGCGTACGTCACGCCGGTCATGGCGCGGTACCTCGAACGGCTCGAGGGTGGGCTGAGTGCCGGGCGGCTGCACATCATGCAGTCGAATGGCGGGTCGATTTCCGCGGCTGCCGCGCGCGCCACGGCCGTGCGGACGATCCTGTCCGGACCGGCCGGCGGCGTGGTTGGCGCCGGCGAGGTCGCCCGGGCAGCCGGGTATCCGCGCGTCATCAGCTTCGACATGGGCGGCACCTCCACCGACGTCAGCCTGATCGACGGCGTGCCGACACTGACTACGGAGTCCACGATCGCCGACCTCCCGATCCGGCTCCCGATCGTGGACATCCACACAGTCGGCGCGGGCGGAGGCTCCATCGCGCACCTGGATGCCGGTGGCTCGATGCGGGTGGGTCCGGACAGCGCAGGCGCGGATCCCGGCCCGGCGTGCTACGGCGCAGGCGACGAATTCACTGTCACCGACGCGAACCTGCTCCTCGGCCGGCTCGACCCCGACGCGTTCCTCGGCGGCCGCATGCGCCTGGACGTCGACCGCGCCCTGTCGGTCGGCCGGCGGCTCGCCGAGCGCGCCGGGCTGACGATCACCGGTCTCGCGGAAGGGGTGATCCGCATCGCGAACGCGAACATGGAGCGAGCGATCCGGGTCGTGTCGCTGCGCCGAGGCGCCGACCCGCGCGACTACGCGCTACTGGCTTTCGGCGGTGCGGGCGGGATGCACGCCTGTGAGATTGCTGCCGCGCTCGACATCCGGACCGTGATCGTCCCTCGCCTCGCCGGCGTCCTGTCCGCATTGGGGATGCTCCTCGCAGACACCCGGAAGGACTACTCGCAAACGTTCCTTCGGCGCGCCGATGAAGTGACCCACGCCGAGCTGCAGGGGGCGTTCGACAGGCTCGCCGAAAGAGCCCGGATCGACATGGCCGCCGAAGGATTCGTTGGCGACCATCTCGACCTGGAGCTGTCGCTCGACGTGCGGTACGTCGGACAGTCCTACGAGCTGACCGTGCCTTTCACCGCGGGATTCCGCGAGGCGTTCGACAACCTCCACGAGCGACTGTACGGTTACGCCGACCCGCGGCGGGCTGTCGAAATCGTGCACCTCCGGGTGGACGCCATCGGCCGCGCCGGCAAGCCCGCATTGCCTCGTGTAGTCGGTGCCGGCGGGTCGACGAGCGCTGACCCGGTCCCCACGCAGCCGATTGCCCGGCGCGACGCGATCTTCGGTGGTCGAACCCTCTCGACCGCTGTCTACCACCACGAGGCGCTCAATGCGGGCGAAGTCGGGAGTGGACCGGCGCTGATCACCAGCGATGTCGCGACGACGGTGATCCCGCCCGGCTTCGATTTCCGCGTCGACGGTTTCGGCAACATCATCGCCACGCGCGGTGCAGCCGGCGCCGCAATGGCGGGAGGTGCCTGATGTCCTTCGACCCGATCGAGTTCGAGGTATTCAGGAATCTCTTCGTCTCGGTCGCCGAAGAGATGGGCGTCACACTGTGCAGGACTTCCTTTTCGCCCAACATCAAGGAGCGGCTGGACTATTCCTGCGCCATCTACGACGCCACCGGCGCGACGATCGCGCAGGGCGACCACATGCCCGTCCACCTGGGCGCCATGCCGCTTTCGGTCCTCGCCGCGATCCGGGACCGCCGTCTCGAGCCCGGGGACATGATCGCCGTCAACGACCCGTACGAGGGTGGGACCCACCTGCCGGACGTCACCCTCGTCGCGCCGATCTATTGTGATGGCAATGATGAGCCGGCGTACTACGCGGCGAACCGGGCGCATCATTCGGACATCGGCGGGATGAGCCCCGGCTCGATGCCGCTCTCGACCGAGCTGTTCCAGGAGGGGTTGATCCTGCCGCCCGTTGCGCTCGTCCGGAAGGGCGAACTGGTGGGGGACGTGCTGCGATTGATCCTTGCGAACGTGAGGACGCCGCGAGAGCGGGAGGGCGACATCACCGCGCAGATCGCGTCGAACCGCGTCGCCATCGAGCGAATGCGGCAACTGGTCCGGAAGTACGGCCGTTCCACCGTCGACCACTACGCCGCTGCCGTACAGGACTACACCGAGCGGATCGTGCGGCGGGCCATCGCGGAGATTCCCGATGGCGAATACACGTTCGAGGATGCGCTGGACGACGACGGCGTGAGCGACGGCCGGGTCGCGATCCGTGTCGCGATCCGGATCCATGGCGACGCGGCCGAGGTCGACTTCGCCGGCAGCGACCCGCAGACGCGTGGCGGAGTCAACGCGAACTACGCGATCACGCTTTCTGCGACGCTCTACGCGTTCCGCTGCCTCGTCCCGGGGGATGTGCCGTACAACGCCGGGGTGGGACGTGCGGTGCGGGTGCTGGCGCCGGAGGGTTCCGTGGTCAACGCCCGTCGCCCGGCCGCCGTCGCGGGGGGGAACGTCGAGACGTCCCAGCGGATTACCGACGTCGTCCTGGGAGCGCTGGGCAGGGCGCTGCCGGACCGCATCCCCGCCGCCAGCCA
>DATMSC010000319.1:0-4281 GCA_035565595.1 Longimicrobiales bacterium
GCCAGGCGGCTCGCCCGCCTCGCCGGTGCACCGTTCATCAAGGTCGAGGCTTCCAAATTCACCGAAGTCGGATACGTCGGTCGCGACGTCGAGTCGATGATCCGGGATCTCGTGGACGTCGCCGTCAACATGGTTCGCGAGGAACGCGAAGCGGACGTGGAGGAGCTGGCCCAGCAGCGGGTCGAGGAGCGGCTCCTCGACCTCCTCCTGCCGCCCGTCGACGAGCCGGCTAAACCCGGCGAGAAGCCGGCCATGCCGCGCGCGTTCGTCGTCGGCCCCAATGGCCAGGTGGTCGACCGGCGGACCGAGCAGGAGGCGCAACAGCCACCGGCCCCGGTCGACGACGAGGAACGACAGCGTATCAAGGAGCGCCGGGAACGCACCCGCGAAAAGCTGCGAACACTCCTGCGGGATGGAAAGCTCGAGGAGCGCCTCGTCGACGTCGAGGTCCAGCAGGCCCCGCCGATCGAAAACATGATGCTGCCGATCGGCGGTATGGAGGGCATGGACTTCAATTTTACAGAGATGCTCCAGGACATGCTCCCCAAGAAGAAGAAGCGGCGCACCGTCCAGGTCAGCGAAGCCAGACGCATCCTCCTGCAGGACGAGCTCGACAAGCTCGTGGACATGGACGAGGTCGTGAACGAAGCCCTCGCCCGGACCGAGGACATGGGGATCATCTTCCTCGACGAGATCGACAAGATCGCAGGCGAGCGCGGTGGGGCCGGGCCCGACGTGAGTCGCGAAGGCGTGCAGCGGGACCTGCTCCCCGTCGTGGAAGGGAGCACCGTCCAGACGAAGTATGGTATGGTCAGGACCGACCACATCCTCTTCATCGCCGCCGGTGCGTTCCACGTCTCGAAGCCCTCGGACCTCATTCCCGAGCTGCAGGGGAGATTCCCGATTCGCGTGGAGCTGAAGCCGCTCACGGAGGCCGACTTCGTCCGCATACTCACAGAGCCGAAGAACGCGCTCATCCGGCAGTATCGGGCGCTCGTGGCGGCGGAGAACGCAGAGCTGGTGTTCACTCCCGAGGCGATCAGGGAGATCGCCCGCATCGCGGCCGACATCAACCAGCGCATGGAGAACATCGGCGCGCGCCGCCTCCACACCGTCATGACGACGCTGCTCGAGGACATCCTCTTCGACCTCCCGGACATCGGTACCGACCGTATCGTCCTCGACGCGTCCGATGTCCGCGAACGCCTCAAGCGCGCCCTCGAAGACGAGGATCTGCGCAAGTACATCCTCTGATCTCGGCTGATCTCGGCGGGCATGGCGATTCCATCGCCGTGCCCCGACGATCTCAGCGGCACGGGCACCGGCGTTGCACTCCGATGGCCTGAAGGATACTTTTCCCGGTTTCGATCGCGACGGGGCACCGGGGGAGAATGATGCTGGAGAAGCGCGACTTTCTCGAAATTCCGGATTTCACCGCGGACGAGCTGTACGACCTGCTCGCACTCGCCAGGCGGGTGAAGAACGGCGAGTATCGTGGCGCGCCGCTGGCGGGACGGACCGTCGCCATGATCTTCGAGAAGAGCTCGACCCGCACCCGCGTGTCGTTCGAGGTCGGAACGTACCAGCTCGGCGGACACGCCCTCTTCCTGTCATCGCGGGACATCCAGCTCAGCCGTGGTGAGCCGATCAGAGACACCGCCCGCGTCCTTTCCCGCTACGTGGACGCGATCGTCATCCGCACCTTCGCGCATGCCGACATCCAGGAGCTGGCCCATTTCGCGTCGGTCCCGGTCATCAACGCGCTCACGGACCTGCTGCACCCGTGCCAGGTGCTCGCTGACGTGATGACCATGCAGGAGGAGTTCGGCGAAGACCTCACGGGGCGGAAGGTCGCCTGGGTCGGCGATGGCAACAACATGGCCAACTCTTGGCTCAATGCGGCATACCGGTTCGGTCTGGAGCTGCGCCTCGCGTGCCCGCCCGGATACGAGCCGGACAAGGCGATATACGAACGTGCGCGGACTGCGGCGAACGTACACCTGACCCACGACCCGAAGGAGGCCGTGGCCGGCGCCGAGGTCGTCAGTACCGACGTCTGGGCGTCCATGGGGCAGGAGGACGAGGCCGACAAGCGCCGGTCCGCGTTCCGGGGGTACACGGTCGATGATGACCTCATGGCGCTCGCGGATCCCGAGGCCATTTTCTTGCACTGTCTTCCGGCACACCGGGGGGAGGAGGTGACCGACGAGGTCATCGAGGGTCCCCGGTCGCGTGTATTCGATGAGGCCGCCAACCGGTTGCACCTCCAGAAGGCGCTGCTGATCGACCTGCTCGGAGGCTGACCGGTCGGGCGGAGGCCGGGTGAGTCACACCTGTCGCGCGACACGGCGGGGCCCTTCTCGCCGGTCGCCCGTTTGAGCATGCGGAGCAGGTTCATGGAGAACGGGATCAGGCGCACGCCGCTCTACGGCGAACACCTCAAGTCCCAGGCAAAAATCGTCGAATTCGCCGGCTACCACATGCCGGTCTACTACCCGACCGGGATCGTCGCGGAACACAACGCGGTTCGGAACGCGGCCGGGCTCTTCGACGTCTCCCACATGGGCGTGTTCGACATCAGCGGACCGGGTGCGCTGGATCTCATCCAGTACGTCACCACGAACGATGCGGCCAGGATCGCGGAGTGGCATGCCCAGTACACGCTCCTCTGTCAGGAGGATGGGTGCGCCCTCGACGACTGCATCGTCTATCGCCTCCCCGACCGTTACATGCTCGTCGTCAACGCCGGCACCCGCGAGCGGGATCTGGAGTGGATCCTGAAGTTCTCCCCGGCATACGGCGCCACGGTCGTCGATCGCACGGACGAAGGCGCGCTCCTGGCGGTGCAGGGCCCGCGCGCCGAACAGATCCTGTCCGGTCTCGTCGACGTCGACCTGTCCGGAATCCGGTACTTCCGGTGCACGGCGGCGAACGTCGCCGGTCACCGTGCGATCGTGAGTCGCACCGGGTACACCGGAGAAGACGGTTTCGAGCTGTACATCTCTGCGGAATCCGCGGTACCGGTGTGGCGGGCGCTCCTCGATGCGGGTGACGAGGTCGGTCTCGTTGCGGTCGGCCTGGGCGCGCGGGACTCGCTGCGCCTCGAAATGGGGTACATCCTGTACGGCAACGACCTCGACGATCAGCACACGCCGCTCGAGGCGGGGCTCGGCTGGGCCGTGGACCTCGACAAGGGCGATTTCATCGGCAGGGCCGCGCTCGTCCGGCAGCAGGAGGATGGGCCGCGGCAGCGCCTCGTGGGTTTCAGCCTCGCCGATCGCGGCTTTCCGCGCCACGGCTACGAGGTCCGCGCCGGCGGGGAGCCGATCGGAACCGTGACCAGCGGCATCATCAGTCCAACGCTCGGCAAGGGGATCGGTCTGGCGTACGTCCCCACCGAATTCGCCCGCCCGGACACAGCGATCGACATCGTGATCCGCGACCGTCCGCACGCCGCGCACATCGTGTCCACGCCGTTCTACAGGGGTGGCTCCATCAGGCGCTGATGGGGTACCATCGCGCGTGGAGCCGATCCGTCTGGCAATCCTGACCGTCTCCGACGGCGTCACCCGCGGCACGCGCGAAGATCGCAGTGGCGACTCCCTCGCCGCGTGGGCTGCGGAGCAGGGTTGCGATCTCGTCCTCCGGGATGTCGTTCCCGACAACTCCGATCGGATCGCGGCCACGCTGGCATCCTGGTGCGATGCCGGCGGGCTTGACCTGGTCATCACGACGGGTGGCACGGGACTCACTGCCCGGGACGTAACACCGGAAGCCACCCTTGCCGTCATCGAGCGCGAAGTGCCGGGGATAGCGGAGGAGATTCGCCGACGTGGCGCTGAAGTGACGCCGTTCGCCATTTTGTCCCGTGGCATTGCCGGCATCCGGGGGCGCACCCTGATCGTGAACCTCCCCGGAAGCGTCACCGGTGCGCGGGACGGTGCAGCGGTTCTCGAGCCGCTCCTCCGACACGCCGCCCAGCTTCTCAGGGGCATCGACACCGACAGACATTCCGCAGATTCGCCCTGAGCCATGGCCGACACCGTCATCGTTACGACGCACGACCTCAGCGCCGCGGTTCCACTGCGCGATGCGTTCGCCGCTGAAGGCTATTCGGTCGAACTCCTCACGGCGGTGGAGCGGATTTCGGATGTCAACGACCCGGCGCTACTCATCCTCACCGGTGGCCTCGACGAAAAGCGCTCGCGTCGGCTGATCCGCGAGGCATACGAGCTCAGCCGCCTCCCCGTCATCGCGCTCGCCGAACCGGACTCACCCCCG
>DATMSC010000320.1:0-3071 GCA_035565595.1 Longimicrobiales bacterium
CCTGTCGAAGGCATCGGGCTCGTAGAAGGTGACGCGGTGGCCACGGGCGTCGAGTGCGCGGATGATCCCCCGGTAATACGTGGCGGCGCCGTTCCAGTACGCGGAAACAAGGCTCGACCCGAAGAATGCGATATTCATGGCCGCCGTATCTCCTGGTAGAGGTCCACGTACGCCGATGTCATCCGGTCCGTCGAGTAGAGCGCTGCGCGCTGTCGTGCGGCCCGGGCTAGGTTCTCCAGCTTCGCCGGGTCTTCGATGAGCGCGGCGATGGCGTTCCGTATGGCGCCGTCGTCGTCTGGCGGTACGAAAAGGGCGGCCCCGCTCCACAGCTCCCGAAGGCTGGGGATGTCACCCAGCACGAGCGCACAGCCCGCGATTGCCGCCTCCAGTGCGGAGAGTCCGAAAGGCTCGTATTTGGCAGGCAGCGCGTAGATCGAAGCCCGCTCGAACCAGTCGACGAGCTCTGCCGCGGGAAGGAACCCGAGCGGATGCACGTGACGCAGCGAGATTCGGCGCCCTTCGGGGTCGGTCTGGTCGCCGGCAACGAAAACCGGCCAGGCCAGATCGCCGGCAATCCGGTCCAGCGCTGCGATGTTCTTGGCCTCGTCCCAGACGCGACCGGCAGCGAGCACGAAGGGCTCCTTCCTCGGCGCTCGCGGCCGGAACGGGTCCCGCCCGTTGTAGATGACCCGCGCGCTCTCTCCGGCACCGTAGTGCCGCCTCAGTGCATCCAGCATCGCCCTGGTGGGCGCGACGACCCTGGTTGCCGCCGCCAACCCCGCGGCAACCTCCCGCCGGTACCGTTCGAATGCAGGCGGCGGATCGCACCCACGGACACAATGCCACCACGAAGTCACACACGAGTGGGCCACCACGACGGCCGGCGCGTTCCACGGCAGTGCGCCCCTCGCGTACTCGTTCAGGTGCACAACGTCCGGTCGAACCGCGCGCTCCAGATCGAGGAGCCATTCGCTCCCGCGCGCGACGTCGTCCCACGGATCCTCCATCCATTCCAGGCGAAACGTCGACGGGTGGAGCCGCACGTTGCTCAGCTGGGCGATTTCGGCGCGCTGGGCATCCCTGGGCGGGGGACCGAACGTCGCCAGCTCGACGACCACGCCATGTACGCCGAGGCCACGACTCAGCTCGACGGCGTAGCTCCACACCCCGCCGATCGTATCCGTGGTGATGAGAACGCGCATGCTTCGGTCGTTTCGGGTGCGGCGACACGACCTGAGGCCGCACCGCCCGGATCCGATGTCGAGTGAGTTGCGCGGGCGTTGGCCGGCGCCGCCGTCAGGCTATCCCGTGTGCCGTGGGCAGGCCGTGCGCGCGCTGCTCCCTCCCCTGGACGAGCCACGCGTGCAGGCGACGGAGACCCTCTGCAATGTGCATGCGCGGGGACCAGCCGGTCATGCTGCGGAAGCGGGACAGGTCGGACACGTAGTAGCGCTGGTCCGCGGCACGCCACTCGCCCGCCCGTATCTCGGGTTCACGGCCGTGGATCCGGCCGATCGCCTCGACGACTTCCAGGAGACTCACGGAGTTCGCGGGACCGCCGCCTATGTTGTACGCGGCGCCGCTCAGCCGATCCCTGTAACGGTCGGCGAGGAGCAGCGCGTCGACCAGGTCGTCGATGTAGAGCGCGTCCCGGACCTGGAGGCCGTTACCGAAGATCGTGATCGGCTCTTCCTCCAGTGCGCGGAGCATGAAGTGCGCGAGCCAGCCCTGGTCTTCCGTGCCGAACTGGCGCGGACCGTAGATGCAACTCATGCGCAGCACGACGGTGACGAGACCAAAGGTGCGCGCGTAGTCGATCACGTATTGATCGGCGGTGCCCTTGGAACAGCCGTAAGGGCTATGGAAGTCGAGCTGCCGATTCTCGCTGACGCCGTTCTGGCGCACGCGCTCGTCCACCGGTTCGTAGCGATTGCCCTGCGGCACGAGCTCGAGGTCGGGTAGGGCGCCGTAAACCTTGTTGGTGGACGTGAAGACGATCGGCGGGGGTTCGGGGAGAGAGCGTGCGGCTTCGAGGACGTTCAGCGTGCCGATCGCGTTCACTGCGAAGTCCGACGTCGGGTCGTCGAGACTCCGGGTGACAGCGACCTGTGCCGCGAAGTGGAAAACCCGGCTCGACCTCGCAACGGCGCGGGCCACCGGTTCGAAGTCGCGCACGTCGGCGAGGACGATCTCGAGGCCATCGCTGTAGGCGGTACGCAGCCACGCCAGGTTCCGTTCGACGCCGGCTCGGGCAAGGTTGTCGAGGATCAGCACCGGCTCCCCGGCAGCCAGCAATCGGTTCGCCAGGTTGGCGCCGACGAAGCCGGCTCCGCCCGTAATGAGCGTTGGTGCCCGGTTTTGCGATTCCGTGACGATCCGCAGCCTGCGTGCGCCGGACCTTCCCCACTGCCGCGCTCTGCTCATACCGTAAGCCCCCGAGCTGCGAGTTCCGCGCTCGCCTCCTCCACCCGGTCCAGTGCCATTCTTCCCTCGAGCCACGCCGCCAGCTCCGTGAGCCCGTCGTCCCACGTGACCTGCGGCACGAACCCGAGATCCTGCCGTGCACGGCTGATGTCCGCGAAGCAGTGGCGGACATCGCCCACGCGATACTTCCCTGTTATGTCCGGCGGCAGGTCCGGCCTCTCCAGGAGCTCCGCCAGGCGCTCGGCCACGTGCCGGATCGTGACCGCGCGGCCACTCCCGATGTTGTAGGCCTTACCGGGTGCGGCCGGCGATTCGATGGCCTGCACGCACGCTCGCGCCACGTCGTGGACGCTCACGAAATCGCGCTGCTGGAATCCGTCCTCGAAGACCATCGGGGGCCTGCCATTGAGCAGGCGCGCCGCGAAGATCGCGATCACGCCCGTATACGGGTTCGAGAGCGCCTGCCGCGGCCCGTAGACATTGAAGAACCGGAGCGCCACAGTCTCAATGCCGTACGCCGCGCCGACGAGGAGACAGAGCCGCTCCTGCTCGTACTTGGACAACGCGTACACGGAGGCGAGGGCCGGCCGCTTCGTTTCCGGCGTGGGGACTGGCTCCAGCGGTTCCCCGTCCGGCCCGCGGACTTG
>DATMSC010000321.1:0-2955 GCA_035565595.1 Longimicrobiales bacterium
TTGTGCTCCGGGCACTGGCTCCCCTCCTGTCATGAAGTCATGCGACAGGGTACGTGAGGCCGCCACCTGATGCAAGAAGAATAAGAAAAATGATTCAGATTGTTCCTGCCGGCAAGCATTCCTGATCGAACAGCGACAACACAAATCAAAACAACGGACCGGCCACCCTCACGGTGCCCGGTCCGCGCCCCTGCCCGCCTGACGATGTCGCTCAGACCAGCGCGTAATCCCGCTTTTCGAGCTGCGACAGGTCCCGCACCGCCCCCCGGTCCGCGCTCGTGGTCAGCGCCGCGTATGCCCGCAGCGCCGGGGAGACGTGCCGCTCCCGGGTCGCCGGCTTCCACGCCCGTTCACCCTTCGCGATCATGGCTTCGCGGCGTGCGCTCAGCTCGGCGTCGGAAATGGCGATCGAGATGGTGCGCGCCGGGATGTCGATCTCGATGGTGTCGCCCTCCTCGACCAGGGCGATGTTGCCGCCCTCGGCCGCCTCGGGGCTGACGTGGCCGATGCTCAGCCCGCTCGTTCCGCCGGAGAAGCGCCCGTCGGTGATCAGCGCGCACACCTTTCCGAGCCCTTTCGACTTGAGGTAGCTCGTCGGGTACAGCATCTCCTGCATCCCGGGGCCGCCCTTGGGGCCTTCGTACCGGACGATCACCACGTCGCCGGGCTGGATGCGGCCGTTCAGGATCGCGTTGACGGCCTCCTCCTGGCTCTCGGTGATCCGCGCCCGTCCGCGGAAGACGAGGATCTCCTGATCCACACCGGCCGTCTTCACGATGCAGCCGTTGGGCGCCAGGTTGCCGAAGAGCACGGCCAGCCCGCCATCCTGCGAGTAGGCGTGCCCGATGTCGCGGATGCACCCTTCGGCGCGGTCGAGGTCGAGCTCAGGCCAGTAGCTGTCCTGGCTGAACGCCTCCTGCGTCGGGATCCCGCCAGGCCCGGCGAGGTAGAGCCGCCTTGCGCGCTCCGACGCGGTGGGTCGACGAATGTCCCACTCCTCCAGCGCCTCGCCCAGGGTCGGGGAGTGCACGGTGGCGACGTCGCGGTGGAGGAGCCCGGCGCGGTCCAGCTCGCCCAGGATCCCCATGACGCCGCCGGCCCGGTGCACGTCCTCCATGTGGTATTTGTTCGTGGCGGGCGCGACCTTGCACAGGTTCGGCACGCGGCGCGAGAGCCTGTCGATGTCGGCCATGGTGAACGGGACGCCACCCTCCTGCGCCGCGGCCAGCAGGTGCAGCACGGTGTTCGTCGAACCGCCCATGGCAATGTCGAGCGACATCGCGTTTTCGAACGCCTCGAACGTGGCGATCGAACGCGGGAGCACACTCTCGTCGCCCTGCTCGTAGTAGCGCTTCGCGAGGTCGACGATGCGGCGGCCGGCCTCGAGGAAGAGCTCGCGCCGGGCCGCGTGCGTCGCCAGGAGCGAGCCGTTCCCCGGGAGCGAGACGCCGAGCGCTTCGGTCAGGCAGTTCATCGAGTTGGCGGTGAACATCCCCGAGCACGAGCCGCAGGTCGGGCACGCCGAGCGTTCGATGGCAGCGACGTCCTCGTCGCTGACGTTCGGGTTCGCCGCCTGGATCATGGCGTCGATGAGGTCCAGCTTCACGCCCTTGCCGTTGGCCAGCGCCGTCTTCCCCGCCTCCATCGGTCCGCCGGAGACGAAGATCGCCGGGATGTTCAGCCGCAGCGCGGCCATGAGCATACCCGGCGTGATCTTGTCGCAGTTCGAAATGCAGACCAGCGCGTCGGCGCAGTGGGCGTTGACCATGTATTCGACGGCGTCGGCGATGAGCTCCCGCGACGGCAGCGAATACAGCATCCCGGCATGACCCATCGCGATACCGTCGTCCACGGCGATGGTGTTGAACTCCTTCGCCACGCCGCCGGCCTCGGCCACGGCCCCGGCCACGAGCTGCCCCAGGTCCTTCAGGTGCACGTGCCCGGGCACGAACTGCGTGAACGAGTTCGCGATAGCGATGATCGGCTTGCCGAAGTCGCCGTCCTTCATGCCGGTGGCGCGCCAGAGGGCGCGCGCGCCGGCCATGTTGCGGCCGTGGGTAGTCGTGCGGGATCGGTATTCGGGCATGCCCTGCCTCCACTGTTGCGCGAATCGAATTCAGGTCCCGGTATGGTCGCTCGCGGCCGCGCCTGCGTCAACTACCCGGACGGCCCGCGTCCGCGACGGGCGCGGGATCGTTCCGTATCCCGGTGTTCAGGGTTCAGTGTCCAACCCCCGTACACCGGCGCTCGCACGCAGTTGCACGGGAGTGTCCGGTTTTCAGGGTTCGGAGTTCACCCGTGCACCGCAACACCCGTCCCCGCACGAGCACGCCTACGGGTGCGGCCCGGTGGTCGCGTCGCGAGCCGACTCCCGGCGCCGGTCGGGCCGCCCGGCACGCCGGCCCACCGCTGCAGGTTGTCGAACGCTGGCAAATATATTACTATATGCTCATGTAGTGTGAAGACTCGAACAGGACGGTGGTCATGCACGCGATAGAGCTGAACGACAGGGACTTCGGGACGAAGGTGGAGGAGGCGGCGGGGCTGGTGCTCGTGGATTTCTGGGCGCCATGGTGCGGCCCGTGCCGGATCGTGGGTCCGGTGATCGAACGGCTGGCGGAGCGGTACGCAGGTCGGGCGACGGTGGCCAAGCTGAACGTCGACAACGCGCCGCAGACGGCTGCGAAATACGGCATCCGCTCGATTCCGACGATCGTGCTCTTCCGCGACGGGGAACCGGTGCGGGGGGTGGTGGGCGCCGCGAGCGAGGCCGCGCTCGCCCGCATGATCGACGAAGAGCTGGCGACGGTTTCGGACGGAGCCGAAGGGCGATGAAGGACGAAAAAGCGCTGCGGCGCTCCGCATACGGCTTCGGCGTGACGCTGCCGGTGCCGTTCGATGAAGCGGTGTCGCGCGTGAAGGAGGCGCTGTCGCGGGAAGGATTCGGCGTGCTCG
>DATMSC010000322.1:0-7850 GCA_035565595.1 Longimicrobiales bacterium
GTGGCTAGTCGGCGACGGTGGCGGCCCCGGCACACGCAACGTCATGGGCGTGGTGGGCGCCGCCGTGGCGCGCTGGGGATACGCCCTGTTCGGTGTGGGGGCGCCGCTCCTCCCCGCGCTGCCGGCGCTTGGCGCGGCCGCCTTTCTGGCCCGGATGTCCCGGGGCAGCGCGTTCCGGTGGGGGATTCTGACGGCCGGATACGTCTTCCTGCTGCCGATCGCCGCCGCGCTACTGACTCCGGAGCTGGCCCGATACGCGCTGCTCCCCGTTGGCGCCGCCGGGTGGTTGGGGCTCGGCCTCGCTCACCCCCTCACGGAGCTGATCGGCTGGCCGGGCGCGGCGGTCGCCGTAGCGTGCCTGGCGCTTGTGCTGCCTATCGCTACGGTCAGGAGGAACCCTGCCGCGGTGATCTGGCGGGTCATGCTTGCCTTCGGCAGGGTGCTCGTTGGCATGGCCCGCAGGATTCGTCTGCCCCGCCTGCGCCGTCCGGACGCTGCAGAAGCTGCGGAGAGGCCGCTCCGTGCGCCAGCACCGGCGTTGGCACGGGCGGATGCCGCACCAGCAGCGGAGGAGGCGCATGCTGTCGTGGCGCCCGCAGCGGCGCCGTCGCCGGCGAAGCTCACAGCCGGTAGCCGTCCGGCGCGGCAGGCGGAAACGATCGAGCTCGAAGATCCGGGGCAGCCCGACGCCGAAGACCGTCCGCCGATCACGCTGCTCGACCGGCCGCCGGAGAGCGATCCTTCGCTCAGCGAACAGGAGCTCGACCGGCTCGGACAGATCCTGATCGATACCCTCCGCACCTTCCGTGTCGACGGCCACATCGTGGGTCGCACCACGGGTCCCGTCGTGACGCAGTTCGAGGTGGTGCCGGCGGCCGGGATCAAGGTCAACCGCATCGCGGCGCTGGACGCCGATCTCGCGCTCGCATTGAAGGCTGCGAGCGTGCGCATCGTCGCGCCGATCCCGGGGAAGGGTGCTGTCGGCGTCGAGGTTCCGAACCCGGAGCCCCAGGTCGTCTACCTGCGCGAGGTGCTGGAGTCTTCGGCCTTCCAGCGGAGTCGCGGACATCTCCCGCTGGCGCTCGGCAAGGACCTGCACGGCCGGCCGTACGTGGCGGATCTCGCGAAGATGCCGCACCTGCTCATCGCGGGAGCGACGGGGTCGGGAAAGTCCGTCTGCATCAATACGCTGATCACCAGCCTGATCTACCGGCACTCACCGAAGTCGCTCCGTCTGCTCATGGTCGACCCGAAGATGGTCGAGCTGAGCATGTACGGCGATCTGCCGCACCTTCGTCACCCGGTCGTAACGGACCCGAAGGACGCGGCTACGGTCCTCAAGTGGGCGGTGCTGGAGATGGAGCGCCGCTACGCGCTGCTCTCGGCGAACGGTGCGCGCTCCCTCGGCGAGTTCAACCGGCGGGCGGCGGAGGGGCAGCCGCTCCGCCGCGCGGCTATCGAGTCATCCATCGACCCCGCGCTCCTCGAGTATCGCGACGGTCCGCTCCCGTACATCGTGGTGGTGGTGGACGAGCTGGCCGACCTCATGATGTCCGTGCAGTCGGAGATCGAGAAGCCGCTCGCGCAGCTCGCGCAGAAGGCCCGCGCGATTGGAATCCACCTCATCGTCGCGACGCAGCGACCGAGCGTGAACGTCATCACGGGGCTCATCAAAGCCAACTTCCCGTGCCGGATCGCATTCCGCGTAAGCTCGAAAGTGGACTCCCGCACCATCCTGGATCAGAACGGTGCTGACGCGTTGCTCGGCAACGGCGACATGCTCTTCCTCCCTCCCGGGCATTCGGACCCGGTCCGGATCCAGGGCGTCTACCTCTCCACGGAGGAGACGGAGCGGATCATGGACTGGTACCGGCAGCGTGGCGAGGCCGACCGCGAGCTGGAAGAGGACATCCTCGAGGTCGTGCGCGCGCAGGAGGAGCAGGCCGAGGACGCTGCATTCGACGAAGACGCCGCAGACCGGGACCCGCTCTTCCGGCAGGCGGCCGAGATCTGCATCCAGCACCAGCAGGGATCGACATCCCTGCTCCAGCGCCGCCTGCGCATCGGCTACGGGCGGGCGGCCCGGATCATCGACCAGCTCCACAACGCCGGAATCCTCGGCCCGCCGGACGGATCCAAGCCCCGCGAAGTCCTCATCGGCCTCGACGCACTCGACCTGCTCATCGGCCCACGGTAGCCGGTCTGATCCGTTCAGTCCGGTTGCGTCGCCCCGCCGCGCCTGCGTGCCGTACGCGAGGAACGCTCTTCGTCGGGGTCGTGTACCACAGGCATGACCAGTCGGGGCGGACGAATGAGATCAATAGTTCCGATCATTGCCGTTCTCGGCGTGGGCACGGTCGTCGCGTGCACCGCGCTGCGGTACTTCCAGGCGGAGGCCACTTCCACTCTCCACGGCAGTGGCGCGGGGCCCGCACTGGCGGCTGTGGTGCCGTTCACACAGCGCGACGATGCAGCGCTCGACGACGGGGCGTCGCCCGGGGACATCGTGCCGGATGCTTCGGAGGCACCTGGCGCGCCGATCGTCGAGACGTCGTCGGTGCGGGACGACGCGCCGGAGCAGCCGGGATCGGGCCAGGTCCCTCTTCCGGGAAGCGCGCTCGATCGGTCCGCCGCTCCGGGGGATGCGGGAGCTGGACTCGCCGACGCTACCGAGGCGGACCCGGAAGCCATCCTGCGGGGTGCCGCGAGTGCGTACGCGGGGCTGCAGTCCATGCGGGCGGAGTTCACGCAGACGCTCGAAAACGCCTTTCTTCGCCGCACCTTCGTGAGTCGCGGCACGCTCTATCAAAAGCGCCCCGACAAGCTCCTGATGCAGTTCACCGATCCCGCGGGTGACATTCTGGTAAGCGATGGGACCCACTTCTGGGTCTATTATCCCAGCGCCGACCCGAACCAGGTCATAAGGACGTCGGCTGCAGCGGGTGCGGGCGTCGTCGACCTGCAGGCGCAGTTCGTCGGTGATCCGGTGGCGAGATTCGAATACAGCCAGCGTCCATCCGAAAGGGTCGGCGGCCGCGAGTCGCACGTTTTCCTGCTGGTGCCCCGCGACCCGGAAGCGGGTTACCGGAGCCTGCAGGTCTGGCTCGACCCGGCTGATCTGCTCGCTCGCCGCTTCGAGATCACTGAGCTGAACGGCAACGTGCGCCGCATCGATCTCGAGTCGATCGAGATCAACCCAACCATTCCCGACTCGCTGTTCCGCTTCGTCCCGCCGGAAGGCGTCCGTGTCGTGGATCGGTGAGCCTTCTGGCGAGGGCTCCCGGGCTCGTTGATCCACTTTCCGTATCCCCGTATTATTCGGCCTGTTCTAACCTTATGACAGGAGGCGGGACGGCGAATGAGTCCGGGTGGAACGGCGACGGCGGGATCAGGCGACTATCGGCACAGCGAACAACTCTGGGAGCGCGCGCAGCGACTCATGCCCGGCGGTGTCAGTTCACCGGTCCGGGCATTTCGGCCAGTAGGCGGCGCGCCGTTCTTCGTGGATCATGCCCTGGGAGCGCGGATCTGGGACGTCGACGGCAACGAATACATCGACTACGTACTGAGCTGGGGCGCGCTCATGCTCGGCCATGCGCACCCCGCCGTCGTACGAGCCGTGGAGGACCGTGCGAGCCGCGGCACCAGCTACGGTGCGCCGTGTGGAGCGGAGGTCGAGCTTGCCGAGCTGGTCGTGACGAGCGTCCCGTCCATCGAGGTCGTCCGTTTCGTCAACAGCGGGACTGAAGCGACCATGTCTGCGGTGCGACTCGCGCGCGCCGCTACCGGACGCGACCTCATCCTCAAGTTCAGCGGGTGCTACCACGGGCATGCCGACGGCTTCCTCGTCCATGCCGGCAGCGGTGCCGCGACGCTGGGCATCCCTGATTCGCCGGGCGTGCCGGCCGCCATCGCATCCCTGACGCTCACGGCTCCGTACAACGACATCGAGCGGGTGAACGCACTATTCGCGGAGCACGGCGAACGGATCGCGGCGATCATCGTCGAACCAATCGTGGGAAACGCCGGCTTCATCCCGCCGGCCCCCGGATTCCTCGCGCAGCTCCGGCAGGTCGCGGACGTCCACGGCGCACTCCTGATTTTCGACGAAGTCATGACCGGATTCCGCGTGGGAATGGGCGGCGCGCAGGCGCTGTACGGCATCCGGCCGGACCTGACCACGCTCGGGAAGGTCATCGGGGGCGGGCTACCGGTCGGCGCGTACGGCGGTCGCCGCGAACTGATGGAGATGGTCGCGCCGGCCGGACCCGTGTATCAGGCGGGGACACTTTCGGGCAACCCGCTCGCCATGGCCGCAGGCGTGGCGCAGCTCCTCTTCATCCGCGAGAGCAAGCCGTATGCGGAGCTGGAGGCCCGGGGCAAGCGCCTGGTCGCGGGGCTGATCGAGCAGGCGGCCAGCTTCGGAATTCCCGCATGGGGTGACGCGATCGGCGCCATGTGGGGCGTGCACTTCGTGGAAGGGCCGGTGCGCAACCTGGACGACGCCCGTGCCGTGGACCGCGCGTTTTTCGCCCGCTTCTTTCACGCGTGCCTCCGCAACGGCGTGTTCCTCGCGCCGTCGCCCTTCGAGGCTGCTTTCCTCTCCATCGCGCATGGCGACGCGGAGATCGACGACACGCTCGAGCGAACGCGTGCGGCGTTCCGGGAGGCAGTGGAGCAACCTGCGTGAGCCGCAGACCGGCTGGCGACTGGCAGAGCGGGGCTCGAATGCGTGACGATTTCGGCTTTCGGGCCGCGCCATCGGCACGATATCGGTGCTCATGGGTGCTACGCCCGTGGTGGTGCGCTGTCGTTCTGCTGCTGCTGGCTTCCAGCGGGTGCAAACCGCCGGCGCCGCCTGTCCTGGTAGGTAGAACACTGCCGACGGCCGAGCCGCTCGTGCGGATAGGCATCGCTGTGCGGACGGACAGCGTAACGATCGGCGCCAGCGGTGATTTCACGATCTCGGCACCCGACGGCGCCGCGGCGGTCGCCTCGACGGCCACCGACACATGGGTGGTCCAGGCTGACGCGGCGGGGCGGATCGTCGCGACGCGACGCGGTGGTGGCGCGGCCGTAACCGGTGACTCCGGCATCCTCACAGTCATGCCCGTGGCATCGGCGCACGTCGAGATCAATGGTCGGGCGTATCGGGGGAGCGTGCTGCTCCGGGCGGACGCGCCCGGCGCGATCACGGCGATCAACCTGGTCGAGCTGGAAACCTACCTGCTGGGGGTCGTGCCGGCCGAGATCCCGCCACTCGAGCTGGAGGCGGTCAAGGCACAGGCGGTGGCGGCGCGAACGTACGCGGTCGGTCACCTGGGGAGGCGCGACTCCCTCGGCTTCGATTTCTTCGACTCCGTGCTGGATCAGGTATACGCCGGTGTCGCCGCCGAGGACCCGACGGCGAGCCTGGCGGTGCGAGAGACAGCGGGCGAGGTTCTCCTGTACGATGGCATGCCGATCCTGGCCTACTACCATTCGACGTGCGGCGGACGCACGGCGGCGATCGAAGAGGTGTGGAACCGGGCTCCGCTCCCGTACCTCAGGTCGGTGTCCGACGTCGTGCCGGGAACCAGTCGGGCGTATTGCGACATCTCGAACCGGTACAGGTGGTCAGTGACCTGGACCGGCGATGCCCTGCGGGCGGTGCTGGAGGCCGGCCTCAGGGAGCACCTGGGCCAGCCGTCGCTGACGGTCCAGCGGGTTTCGGATCTCGAAGGCGTTGGTCGCACACCGTCCGGGCGAATGGCGGCGCTGCGCATCAACGCAGACGGCGTGACGCGGGAGGTAGTCGGCGATTCGATCCGCTGGATACTCCGGGAACTGCCCGACAGGATTCTGAACAGCACGGCGATCCAGGAGCTGGAGGTCCAGAGGGTCGGCGACGAGGTCGTGGCAGCATCGGTCATGGGTGGCGGGTGGGGTCACGGCGTCGGCATGTGTCAGATGGGCGCGATCGGCCGGGCACGTGCGGGGCACGAATATCGGGAAATCCTCTCTGCGTACTACACAGGAGCCGTCGTCGCACGGCTGTACTGACGATCGGCGCCGGCAGCAGGGGGCAGGTAGCGGGCCGATGTCGCTGGCGTCGCGTTGCTCCCGGAAGTGCACTTCGGCGGCGGGCTCGCTTTTGGAGGTACGGATGATCAGGTGGTTGGCGTTTTCAGCCCTGCTACTCGTTGCGCCGGTGGCGGCCGCTGCCCAGTCGCTCGAAGACTATGACTACGAAGAGCTGTCGTTCAGGGGCGCGAGCCTGGACATCGGCTACGCGGTGCCCGACAAGGTCGAGCCCACCCGCGTCTACACTGTACGCGTGGACCTCGGCTACGTCGGTCCGTACGTGCGCGTAATGCCGGCGTTCTCCTACTGGTCTTCAGGATTCAGGGACCGGGAGCTGACCAGGCTCGCTACCCGGCTCGGCGAGCTCGGCGCCGACGTTTCGGCCGAAGACCTGGGGCCGATCGACTGGAGGAGCTACGCGCTTGCGCTCGACGGTCAGGCGGCATGGGTCACACCCATCGGCGCGATCCCGTACTTCGGCGCTGGCGTTGGCCTGAACGTGCTGGACGGACGAGGACCGGCTGTGGAGGATACTTTCATCGAGGATCTGCTCGACACCGTCACGGCCAGCGTGTCGACCGGAGTCGGGCTGGACTGGATATTCCCGGCGGGGTTCAGGTTCTACGGCGAAGCGCGCTACACGCTGATGAGCGACGTGCGATACTGGAGCGTGCATGCCGGCGGCGGGTTCGTGTTGCCGTGGCGGCTGTCTGCGGAGGAGGTGAGATGAGCGACCGGGCACCGGTACGTGTCGGTATTCTGGGGACGGGGGCCATTGCGCAGATCGTGCATCTGCCGATCCTGACGCACATGGAGGGCGTCGAGGTCGCCGCGATCTGCGACGTCGACAGGGACAAGGCACGTGCGATCGCGAGTCGGTTCGGGGTGCGCAGGGTCTACTCGGAGGACGCGGCGCTCTTCGGCGATGATCTCGACGCCATAGTGATCTGCACGCCGAGTAACCTCCATGAAGCGCAGGCGATCGCAGCGATGGAGGCGGGGAAGGATGTGCTCGTGGAGAAGCCGCTCGCCCTGACTGCGGACGGGGCGCAGCGGGTTCTCGACGCCGCCGAGCGGACGGGCCGTTCGGTCATGGTCGCCATGAACAGCCGCTACCGCCCTGACGCGCACGCACTCAAGCCGTTGCTCGACCGTCGCGAGCTTGGCGACGTGTACATGGTGTCGGCCGGGTGGCTGAACCGCCGCGTGCACACGGTCCGTCCGACGTGGAGGCATCGCCGTGAAACCGCCGGCGGCGGTGCGCTCATGGATCTCGGCGTACAGATCCTGGACCTGTGCCTCTGGCTCCTCGACTTCCCGCGAGTGGAGCGGCTGGTCGCCCGGCTGCACCCCGGCCAGGGGATGGAGGTGGAGGACTCGGGAGTCCTTTCCTGCTCACTGGCCGGCGGGTTGTCGCTTTCGATCGATGTGAGCTGGAGCCTCGTCGCGCCACGCGACCGCTACCACCTGGACGTGCTGGGCACGCGCGGCTCGGCGTCACTGCCGCCGCTGGCCGTCCACAGGGAGACGGAACAGGGCGTCGTCGACGTGACCCCGCGCCTTTCGACCGGCGGCGAGAATCTGTATATGACGTCGTACCGGCGCGAGCTGGAAGCCATGGTCGAGATCTGTCGGGGAGAGCGGCGAGCAGAGCCCCCACGCGAGCAGGTCGAGTTGATGCGGCTCATGACACTGGCGTACCGGTCGTACCAGGAAGGGCGGGAGCTGGACGCCACGTAGGTGAGCCGGCAGCAAACGACCGTCGATGTGATCGGGTCGATCCCGGT
>DATMSC010000323.1:0-1782 GCA_035565595.1 Longimicrobiales bacterium
AATCGGGTCGAACGCGGTCAGGAGCTCGGACTGATCGGGAGCAGCGGCAACTCGACCACGCCCCACCTGCATTTCCACCTGCAGAGCACGCCGACGTTCTTCCCGTCAGACGGCATCCCGTACGAGTTCGACGAGTTCGAGCTGCTGGGGACGATCACCGAACGGCTATGGGATGACAACCTCGGGCTCGAGTCGGATGGGCTGCTGCCGTTCGAGCGAGTGGAGCCAAGCATCCGGCGCAATCAGCTGCCCCTCGACCGAACGGTGATCCGCGTTGGACCGTAGGCGCCGCGATGCGGCTACCAGACGATGCCGCCGCCCGCCGAGATTCCGGCCCACGTGAGCAGGACGAAGATCGCGGCGAACACGACGGGCGCGATGCCCTTGCCTTCGCGCGCGAGTCCTTTGAGGAGTGCGATCACGGTGAGGACGGCCGCGACGATCGAGAGGCCGCCACCCAGGATCAGCCCGATGAACAGCGGGATCGGCATGAGCACGAGCCCGGCCAGACCGAACCAGAAAGCTGCCCAGGCGGTCGGGTTGCTGCGGCGTGGGGCGGTAGAAGACATGCCTCCATCATGTCGCCTTCTGCGGAACCCGGTCGTCGGCGAGCGTTGACTGCTCGCCCGCGGGAGGGATCGCCCCCGGTGCGTCCTGGTTCGCGCCGCGGCATCCGCACTCATGTACAACGTTGGAATTTTCTCATGACCTTCGATGGTCAAAGCGGCCACTATGGGTGATGTGGGAATTTACGACGTTGTAAACCGCCACATGCGGAGCTTCGTCGACCTTCCGCCCCCTGGTTCGCCCCTCGGGCGAGCGCGCGCTTCCGCATGACGCGGGCGCGAGGTTACACGAGAGGAAATCGAAGGTGATTCTGACAGATCGAAGGCGGGGCACCGAAAGGCACTCCCGTCGTGCAGTGGTGGCGATGACCGCTGCAGCCGCGTTGGGCGCGTCCACGCTCCTCGCGGCGCAGCCGGCCGCAGCCGCCGAGGACACCTGGGTGGCCGAGATCGACAACGTCGTCTCGGACGTCTACCAGTTCACGGTCCCCAACTCGGCGATCGAGCCGGCGACCGGCATCACGGGCGCGGTCGTCGCGGTCGAGGGCAACTTCGCTCCGGGCAAGACCTGGACGACCCTGAACATGGGGCAGAACGGAGCCAATTGGACCTCGACCATCGGCCCGCTCGAGCCCGGCTTGTACTACTACCAGTACTCGGCACGGCCATCGTGGGGCGAGGACGCCATCCCGTTCCGGAACCCCGCCAGTCCGCAGGAGGTGACCTCGAAGCCGACGTGGAACACGCTGTTCGTCGACGGCCCGGGCGCTGAGTGGCTCGCGGATGTGCCGAACGGCGGCAACCTCGAGGAGCTCGCCTACAAGGGCACCGCAGGCGCCGAACGCTCGGCCCTGGTGTGGACCCCTCCCGGGTATGACCAGAACCGCTCGGAGCCGTACCCGGTGCTGTATCTCCTGCAGGACGAGGGCCAGAGCTATCGCGAATGGGTCGAGCTCGGGCGGGTGAAGCAGATCCTCGACAACCTGACGGTCAATGGGGACATCGAGCCGGCCGTCGTCGTCATGGGGGACGGCGAGACGGATGAGATCCGCGGCGAGGTCGTCAAGAAGCTCCTCCCCGCCGCGGAGTCGTCCTTCAACATCTCCGGCGATCCCGACGATCGCGCGATCGCCGGGATCGGGCGTGGTGCGGAGCAGGCGCTCAGCCTTCTCGTCAGCGCCACGGGCGAGTTCTCGAAGGTCGGCTCGTTCTCGGG
>DATMSC010000324.1:0-8609 GCA_035565595.1 Longimicrobiales bacterium
TTCCCCGGCTGGCTGTACATGTAGCCGTAGAGGAGGCGCAGGTTCGCGAAGCGCTGCCAGTCGTCGCCCGGCATGCGCGTGATCAGCGATCCCTTCCCGTGCACGACTTCGTCGTGTGAGAGGGGGAGCACGAAGTTCTCCGTGAACGCGTACAGCATCCGGAAGGTCAGCTCGTAGTGGTGATACTTCCGGTGGATCGGGTCGTGGGCGATGTACTGGAGCGTGTCGTGCATCCAGCCCATGTCCCACTTCATCCCGAAGCCGAGACCGCCCACGTAGGTCGGACGGGAGACCATCGGCCAGGCGGTGGACTCCTCCGCGATGGTGTGGATGTCCGGATGCGCCGCGTAGACCTCCTGGTTGAAACGCCGCAGGAAGTTGATGGCGTCGAGATTCTCGCGGCCGCCGTAGATGTTGGGGATCCACTCCCCTTCGCGGCGGGAGTAGTCGAGGTACAGCATGGAGGCGACGGCGTCGACGCGGAGCCCGTCGGCGTGGAACACGTCCAGCCAGTACAGCGCGTTGCTGATCAGGAAGCCGCGTACTTCATCGCGCCCGTAGTTGAAGATGTTGCTTCGCCAGTCGGGGTGGAAACCCTTGCGCGGGTCCGCGTGCTCGTACAGGTGCGTCCCGTCGAAGAAGGCCAGTCCGTGCTGGTCCGTCGGGAAATGGGACGGCACCCAGTCCAGGATCACGCCGATCCCCTCCCTGTGGAGGTAGTCGATGAGGTACATGAAGTCCTGCGGTGTCCCGTACCGGCTGGTGGGCGCGAAGTAGCCGGTGCACTGATAGCCCCAGGAACCGTAGAACGGGTGCTCCATCACGGGGAGGAACTCGACGTGCGTGAAGCCCATGAAGCGCACGTACTCCGCCAGCCGTGGCGCGAGCTCGCGGTAGCTGAAGAAGCGCTGTTCGTTCCGCGGGCGCATCCACGATCCCAGGTGCACCTCGTAGACGCTGAAGGGCGAGTCCCCGGCGCGGCGGGCGCCGCGCGACGACATCCACGCGTCGTCGCCCCACTCGTAGTCCAGATGCCAGACGATCGACGCGGTGCCGGGCGGCTCCTCGGCGTGGAACGCGAACGGATCCGCCTTGTCCACGGTGTAGCCGTGCTGGTGCGAGCGGATGTGGTACTTGTATCGCTGCCCCCTGTGCGCGCCGGGGACGAAACCCTCCCAGATCCCGGAGTCGCCCCGCGAACGCAGGTAGTGGGCGTCGCAGTTCCAGCCGTTGAAGTCGCCGATCACGGAAACGCGTTCCGCGTTGGGCGCCCAGACGGCGAAGTAGACGCCCGGCTCGCCGTCCCGCTCGACGGCGTGCGACCCGAGCTTGTCGTAGAGCCGGAAATGGCTGCCTTCGTTGAAGAGGTAGACGTCGTCCTCGGAGAGCAGCGAGAAGTCGTACCGGACAGTGCCGGCTCGCCCTGGAGCCGCCGGCAAACCGGTCATGGTTGTCGATTCGGAGTCCGCCATCACGTCTTCCCGGTTCGCGATCGGAGCCGCTGGATCTCGGCGAGCGTGTCGACGACTTCCGGCAGCCCGCTGAACTCGTTGAAGGTCATGCGCGCCTTCCGGCGCCAGTTGGGGCGTTCGATGCTCGTGCCCGGCACGTTCTGCGGCGCCACCTCGCCCCACAGGTCCTCGAGGTTGACGAGGAGCAGTCTTGCGGGACCGGCGGCCATACGAGCCAGGCATGCACGGAGCGCCTGTAATGTGGAGGGATCGGCCGTGTCGAGCCAACCCTCGTCGCGTAGCATGCGGATCACCGCCTCGCGCAGCTTCGCCCTCCCCTCTCGCTCCGCTGCCGCTGCACCGGCGTCCAGCAGCCCGAGATCCTCGCGATCGGTCACGTCCAGCGCTTCCCAGAACGCGGCGAAGGTGGGCGTGTCGTGCGTCCCCACGCTCGCCACGGAACCGGGGACCGGCGAGGTCACCGGCGGCACCCTGTCCGGCGACGTCTCGAACTCGAGCACCCACATCCGCTGGAAGCCGTGCCGCGCCATGGCGCGGCGCACCTCGGTCGGCACGGTCCCCAGGTCCTCGCCGACGACGACTGATGCGTGCCGTACCGACTCGAGGCAGTGGATGGCGTACAGCTCGTGCGCCGGGTACCGGACGTACACGCCTTCGGCGGCCTCCATCCCGTCCGGCACCCAGAAGACCCGGTGCAGCGCCATCACGTGGTCGATCCGGAGCATCCCTGCGAAGCGGAAGCTCGTGCGCAGCGCGTCGATCAGGTACGCGTACCTGGTTTCGCGCAGCGCCTCGGGATGCAGCGGCGGAAACCCCCAGTTCTGGCCGAGACTGAAGAACGCGTCGGGAGGCGACCCGGCGGATGCGCCGGTCGCGAAGATCCCCCGTCGGCTCCAGACGTCGTACCCGGCGGGGTGCACGCCGAGCGGCATATCCAGGTACAGCCGCTGACCGCGTTCCCTGAGCCCGGCTGCGAGCGTGCGGAGCTGCCCGTCGAGGAGCCACTGCACGTAGAGGTGGTACTGCCGGGCGCGCTCGTCGTAATCGCCGGGGCGGATAGTGCCGTCGCGGGGTCCGACAGGCCAGCTCGCCCACGCCTCGCCCCGCCGCTCGCACGTGGCCATGAACCTCGCGAACGCTTCGGCTTCCGGGCGCTCGGCCAGGAACCGGCGGAAGGAGGGCGAGTCGGCGCCGCCGCTGTCGAAGAAGCACGCGGCCAGCGGCCGGAGCACCGCCCGCCGGGCGCGCACGAGCGTGTGATAGTTGATGAGCGGATCCGTGCCGAGCCGTTCCAGGTCGGTCAGGCGCGATGGCGAGTCGAGCGCCGCGAGCGCGTCCGCGCAATCGTCCAACCCGGGCGCGCGCAGCGGGTCCGCGTACAGCTCGTTCCAGAAGAGGCGGCTCGCCGGCGAGTACGGGCCCGGCTCGAAAGGCGAGTCGAGGAGCGCGGCAAAGAGCGGGAGCGTGCCCACGACCCGCCCGCCGAGGGTGTGCGTCCATTCCGCCAGCCGGCCCAGCGAGGAGAGATCACCTGGTCCGGAACCGGGGTGGTCCTCCAGCGCGTAGAGCGGGAGGAACACGCCCCAGTCGCGGGCGCCGCCATCGGTCCAGGCTGCGGGGAGGTACGCCCGGCGTGGCGCGGCGATTAGCAGCGCCGAGTAGCTCCGGCCATCCGCGTCGACCTCGAGGCGGTGGTAGCCGGGCGGGAGTCGCAGCGGTTCGGGCTCGACGCGCTGCCCCGCCGGCGGCGGGTGGTCCACGGCCCCGGCCGCTACGACCGCCGCCGGTGCGGCGCTGACCAGCACGCGTAGCTCGAGCGCCTCACCGCTTTCCAGGCGAATGCGGCAGGTCGGCAGGTCACCGGCCGAGCCCCACGCCCGCCGCAGCTCGAACGCCGGGACTTTCCCGTCCCACGCGACCAGGACCGGCTCGATGCCCGGGCTGAACACCGCGCGCTCCCGCTCCGCGAGGGCGGCGGCGACATCCTGCTCGCGCTCGACCGGCGCGCCGAGGGCGCGCAGTACCGCCAGCAGCGCTTCGCGCGACGCGCTCCGCCGCCGCCGCATCGCGTCCACATATACGGGCTGCACGCCGTGCAGCCGGGCCAGCCGGCGGAGCATCGCGTCCGGACCGGCCATCAGCGCCACCCCCGGCCGCCCCGCGGCCCCACCGGCGAGCAGGCAATCAGTGCCGGGCAGGACATGCGTCGTCCCCGTGCGGTACCACTCAATCAGGCCTCGATCGACTGGAGGATGCCGCGGACCGGGATCATCAGCCACTCCGGCCGGTGATTCAGCTCGTAGCCCAGCTCGTAGACGGCCTTCTCGAGCAGGTGCACGGTGAGCAGCGTGGTGAACTCGTGTCCGGAGGCCGGCGCGATGGTCGACTCGCCGATCCCCTCCAGATAGCCATTGATCATCTGCGCACTCACGGCGTCGTACCAGTAGCGGGCCCAGGGCTCGAGCGCGGACACGTCCATGGACCGGATCAGCCGCTGCTCCCGGTCCAGCAGCGCGACGTTCGCGGCATAGTGGAAAGACCGGATCATCCCGGCCACGTCGTACAGCGCGGACCGCTTCAGCCGCCGTTCGCCCAGCGGCCTGGACGGCTC
Organism: Longimicrobiales bacterium; assembly: GCA_035565595.1. Taxonomy (GTDB): domain Bacteria; phylum Gemmatimonadota; class Gemmatimonadetes; order Longimicrobiales; family RSA9; genus DATMSC01. The sequence continues at coordinate 4,084 of DATMSC010000324.1, forward strand.
ACCCTCGAAGTCGATGATGACGAGGTCGCGCCCCGTGTAGAGGACCTGGCCGAGGTGGTAGTCACCGTGGCAGCGGATCCGGTCCGCGGTGATCTTGCCGACGTTCACGATGGCGCGGAACTGCCGGAGCAGCTCACCCCTGCACCCGATGATCCGACGCGCGTCCGGTTTCACCTGTGGCGGCAGCCGGTCCAGCCGGTCCTCGACGGCCTGGAGGACGCGCCCGGTCAGGTTGCGCATCGACTGGTAGAGCCCCCGCTGGTACAGCACCGTGAACGGCTCCGGCGCAAAGTCGGGGTTCTCCGGATCCTTCGCCAGTGCCAGGTGCATCTCGGCGGTGCGGATCCCCAGCAGTCTCGCCGTCTCGAGATACCCGCCGACCAGGTCCCGCGCCTGATCCGACGGTCCCGCCTGCGCCTGCTCGATCAGCGCCGATACGGAGGAGCGTACCTCCGGCGGGTCGCCCCCGACCGCGAGGACGTGCTCGAAGTAGCGGCCGAGCGCGTCCTGCGTGTACGACCAGGCGTTCCCCTCGTTGGGAACGAATCGCTTGAGCACCGCCAGCGTCACGTGCGACGTGCCTCGCCGGTACTCGATGTGCCCCGCCACGGCCGGCGTGTGCTCGAAGCCCGTCTCCGTGAGGAACCTGCCGATCTCGAGGTCCGGGCTCACCCCCTCGTCCAGCTTGCGGAAGACCTTCAGGAAGAGCTGGTCGCCGTAGACGATCGCCGAGTGGCTGTGGTCACCGGAGAGCACGTGCGGTTCCAGGCGGCCGTTCCCCTGGACCGGCCAGCGGCGGAACTCGCGTATCGGCATCCCGACGACGTCGCCCGTGCCGGCCCGGAGGCGGCGCCGACCGGTGATCGCGGCCAGGAGCGCGCTGGCCATCGATGTCTCGACCAGCGCGTCACAGAGCACACCCGTCTCAGTCTCGCCGTCCACCGCCACCCGGGCCAGCACCGCGTGCGGCTCCGATTCCACCAGCCGCTCCGCCCGCTCACCCTCGAGGTACGCGATCGGCACCAGGTAGTGCTCGGCGTCGCCCTCCATGTATTCGACGGCGACGAGGAGGAGATGGGTATCGGCATCACCGGCAGGGACGCGGATGGTGTCCTCGATCGTCGTCGAGCGAACCTTCCGCCCCTTGCCGGCGAACCAGCGCTGCGGCCGGAGATATGCCGGGAACAGCTCTTCCAGCCGCTGCTTCGCCGGAGGCTTGAAGGCCGCGTCCCAGCCGCCCGTCACGGCTACCACGGCCCGGTGCGCGGCGGGCGCCACCTCGAGCGCCGCGCTGTCGGCCGCAGGGAGCGCGAACCAGAGGAAGGTGTGCGGCGCGAGGGTGAGGAAATACGGTTCGTCGCGAACCTGCGGGAACGCCGTGCGGCCGAACAGCTCGATCGGCACCAGGCCGCGGTACTCCTGGAGATCCAGCGACACCGGCTGGGCGAAGCGGGAGAGGTTGAAGACGCACAGGATCCGCTCCTCTTCGTGCCGGCGGATGAACGCAAGCACCTTGCGGTTGTCCGGATGGAGGAACTCGAGCGTGCCGCGGCCGAAGGCGCGGAACCGCTTCCGCATTGCGATCAGCCGCTTCATCCACCAGAGGAGCGAGCTGGGATTGTCCTGCTGCGCCTCGACGTTGATCGTCTCGTAGTGGTAGACCGGGTCGATGATCACCGGGAGGAAGAGCCGCTGCGGGTTCGCCGTCGAGAAGCCCGCGTTCCGGTCGCTGCTCCACTGCATGGGCGTGCGCACGCCGTTCCTGTCGCCCAGAAAGACGTTGTCGCCCATACCGATCTCGTCGCCGTAGTAGAGGACCGGCGTCCCGGGGAGTGAGAAGAGCAGCCCGTTCATCAGCTCGATCTTGCGGCGACTGTTGCCGAGGAGCGGCGCGAGACGCCGGCGGATCCCCAGGTTGATCCGCATCTGCGGCTCCTGCGCGTAGACGCGGTACATGTAGTCCCGCTCCTCGTCCGTGACCATCTCGAGCGTCAGCTCGTCGTGATTGCGGAGGAAGATCGCCCACTGGCAGTTGTCCGGGATCGTCGGCGTCTGCTCCAGGATGTCCACGATGGGGAAGCGGTCCTCCATCCAGATCGCCATGAACAGGCGAGGCATGACCGGGAAGTGGAACGCCATGTGGCACTCGTCGCCGTTTCCCATGTACGCGACGGCGTCTTCAGGCCACTGGTTCGCCTCCGCGAGGAGCATCCGGTTGGGGAAGCGCTCGTCGACATTGCGGCGGAGCTCTTTCAGGAACTGGTGCGTCTCCGGCAGGTTCTCGCAGTTCGTGCCCTCGCGCTCGTAGAGGTAGGGGACGGCGTCCAGCCGCATCCCGTCGACGCCCATGCGGAACCAGAAGTCCATGGCGCGCTGGACTGCCCGGTGCACCCGCGGGTTGTCGAAATTCAGGTCCGGCTGCTGTCTGTAGAACCGGTGCCAGTAGTACTGCCCGGCCACCGGGTCCCACGCCCAGTTGGAGGACTCGAAGTCCTGGAAGATGATGCGCGCGTCGCGGTACCGGTCCGGCGAATCGCTCCACACGTAGAAGTCCCGCCACGGCGAGCCCCGTCTCGCCCGCCTCGCCCGCTGGAACCACGGGTGCTGGTCCGAGGTGTGATTGATGACCAGCTCCGTGATCACCCGAATCCCGCGCGCGTGCGCCTCCCGCAGGAAGTGACGGAAATCCGATAGCGTGCCGTAGATCGGATGGATGTCCGTGTACCCGGCGATGTCGTAGCCGTCGTCCTTCCACGGCGACGGATAGAACGGCAGCAGCCAGAGCGCCGTGACACCCAGGTCCGCCAGGTAGTCGAGCCTGCTCGTCAGCCCCGGAAAGTCGCCCGTGCCATCGCCGTTGCTGTCGGCGAAGGTCCGCACGTGCAGCTCGTAGATGATCGCGTCCTTGTACCAGAGCGGATCGTTGTCCGGATGCAGATGTCGTGATGCCATTCTCTTCTCGACGACAAAGGGCTGGGGCTAATGGCTTCGTAGTCCCCGCCCGAGCCCGGAGAGGCGCAGCGCCCCCTCGCAGGGATCCCCGCTTTCGCGGGGATGACGGAAGGGGGCGGCCCCGAGCACGCGCCCGCGCCCGGAGAGGCGCAGCGCGCCCTCGCAGGGATCCCCGCTTTCGCGGGGATGACGGAGTGTTGGCCCAGCCCCCACCGCGAACCCACTGGCCCCAGCCCTGACCCCAGCCCCAGCCCTGGCCCTATGCCGTTCAAAACGTCTCGTAATCCCTCTCCGTCCTCGCCGTCCCCTCCACGCGAAATACGTGCGCGGGCGGCGCCTGGAACCCGAGCTGGACGTAGTTCCAGCGTCCCTGCCAGAGGTAGTGCCGGTCCGTCAGCAGGTCGTGCATGCGGTACGGCCGGTCACCGGGCAGCCCGAGGGTCTCGAGCGGCAGCTCGACCCACCCCGAGTGGACGTTGCGGAAGTCCAGGTTGACCACGACGACGATGAGGTTCCCCGACGCCGGGTCGGCCTTGCTGAACGCCAGCAACTGGTCGTTGTCGATGGGGTGGAAGCGCAGCCAGCCGTCCGACTGGAGTGCCGGGTTCTCGCGGCGGATCCGGTTCAGGAGCGTGATCAGCGGGCGGAGGCTCCCCGGCCGGTCCAGCTCCCAGTGCCGGAGCTGGTACTTCTCCGAGTCGAGGTACTCCTCGCTCCCCGGCTCGCGCGGCAGGTGCTCCATCAGCTCGAAGGCAGGGCCGTAGATCCCGTAGTTCGCCGAAAGCATCGCCGCGAGGATGAGGCGCTGCTCGAAGGCGGCACGCTCGCCGGTCTGGAGCCGGGCCGTCAGGATGTCCGGCGTGTTCGGCCAGAAGTTGGGGCGGAAGAAGTCACGGACTGTCGGACGTGTCAGCTCCGTCAGGTACTCGATAAGCTCGTGTTTTTCGTTCCGCCAGGCGAAATACGTGTACGACTGGGTGAAGCCCAGCTTCGCCAGCCGGTACATGACCTTCGGGCGGGTGAACGCTTCCGAGAGGAAGATCACGTCCGGGTATTCGGCCTTGATCCGGCCGATCAGGTACTCCCACAGGCCGAACGGCTTGGTGTGCGGGTTGTCGACGCGGAAGACGCGGACGCCTCGCCGGGCCCAGAAGCGGACGACGTCCGTCAGCTCTTCCCACAGCTCCCGCCAGGCGTCGGTCTCGAAGTCGAAGGGGTAGATGTCCTGGTACTTCTTCGGCGGGTTCTCCGCGTACTGGATCGTGCCGTCGGGGCGGTGGCGGAACCACTCCGGGTGCTCGCGCACCCACGGGTGGTCCGGCGACGCCTGGAACGCGATGTCCAGCGCGACCTCCACCCCGTGCCGCCGGGCCGCCTCGACCAGTCTGTCGAAGTCGTCGAGCGTGCCCAGCTGCGGGTGGATGGCGGTGTGGCCGCCGGCCGCCGACCCGATCGCCCACGGGCTCCCGACGTCGCCGGGCGCCGCTTCCGGCGCGTTGTTGCGCCCCTTCCGGAACGTTTCGCCAATGGGGTGGATCGGCGGGAGGTAGAGCACGTCGAAGCCCATCCCCGCG
>DATMSC010000325.1:0-1971 GCA_035565595.1 Longimicrobiales bacterium
ACCGCGGCCCGCCGCATGCGCGAGGCGATTGCAGAGAGCTTCAAGTGGCCGTAAACTTGCCCCGCCGTTGGCCGTGAACGCCGACGGGAATCGCGCAGGTACACACGGCTGGACGTGGCATGAGAATCCTCATCGTCGGCAATGGCGGCCGCGAGCACGCGCTCCTGTGGAAGCTCCGTAAAGACGCGCCGGACGCCGAGTTCTACATCACGCGGGGCAACGGCGGCACCGCCCGGCTCGCAACGCACATCCCCCTCGACCCGGGCGACATCTCCGGGCTCGCCGCCTGGGCTGAGGCACAGCGGATCGACCTGACGGTGGTCGGCCCGGAGGCGCCCCTCGCCGCAGGGATCGTCGACGTGTTCCAGGAGCGCGGACTCCGGGTTTTCGGGCCCACCCGCGCGGCCGCCGACATCGAGGCTTCCAAGGCGTACGCCAAGGCGATCATGCGCCGGGCGGGCGTCCCCACGGCGGACTACCGCGCGTTCACGGATGCGACCGCCGCCGAAGCCTACATCCGCGAGCGCGGCGCGCCCATCGTCGTGAAGGCGTCCGGTCTCGCCGCCGGCAAGGGCGCGGTCGTTTGCACCTCCGTCGACGAGGCCGTCGACACCGCTCGCAGCATGCTCCAGAAGGGCGTTTTCGGCGCCGCCGGTCAGGAGGTCGTGGTCGAGGAGTTCATGACCGGCGAGGAGACTTCGGTCTTCGCGCTGACCGACGGTGACGACGTCGTGACCATGCTTCCCGCCCAGGACTACAAGAGGATCGGCGAGCGCGACGAGGGCCCGAACACCGGAGGAATGGGCGCCGTCGCACCGCTCTCGATCGTGGACGCGGGGGTCATGGAGCGGATACGGAGCGAGGTCCTCCGCCCGACGCTCGCCGCGCTGCGGGACGACGGGCGCACGTACCGGGGACTCCTCTACGCGGGGCTCATGCTCACGCCGGAGGGGCCGAAGGTCGTCGAGTTCAACGCCCGGTTCGGCGACCCGGAGACGGAGGCGATCCTGCCGCTCCTCGAGTCCTCCCTCCTCGACACGATGCTGGCCATCGCCCGCGGTGAGCGAGTGGCCGGCACGACGCTCCGGTGGCGGAACGCCCACGCGCTGACGACCGTGCTCGCCGCCGGCGGCTACCCGGGTTCTGTGGAGAACGGGAAGGAGATCTCCGTGCCCGGGTGGGTCGACGAGGCCGATGACGTGATCGTCTTCCACGCCGGCACGCGGGTCGTGGACGGTCGGCTGGTCACCTCCGGCGGGCGCGTCATGGCGGCTACCGCGGTCGCGCCGACGCTCGAAGCGGCGGCACACCGGAGCCGTGAGGCCGCAGCGGCGATCGCGTTCGAGGGGAAGCAGTTCCGCCGGGACATCGGCTGGCGCGAGCTGCAGCGGCAGCATGCCCGAGCTACCTGAAGCCGAAACCATCGTCCGCGACCTGGCCAGGCAGGTCACCGGTCGGCGGATCGAGTCCGTCGAAGTGCTTCGCCCGGACATCCTGGCACCGGGCACCTCACCTTCCACGTTTTCCCGAACGCTGCGCGGCCGCATCATCGAAGGGGTGTCGCGCCGAGGGAAGAACGTGGTCCTGGAGCTTTCCGATCTGAGACTCGTCATCAATCTCGGGATGACCGGGCGGGTGGTGACGGAGGACCCCGGGAAACCCGGCCCCTGGCGCCACGTTGCGGTCCGGTTCGAGCTGTCCGGTGGCCGCAGGCTCCTTTACGACGATGCCCGCCGTTTCGGGCGTCTCGAGTTGATGGACGAAAATGGATGGCGCCAGCGCGATAGTGAGCTGGGGATCGAGCCGCTCTCCCGGGAGTTTACGCCCGCCCGGCTACACGAGCTGACGAGCCGTTCCCGTACGCCGATCCGGAACTGGCTCCTCGACCAGCGGCGGGTAGCGGGCGTCGGCAACATCTACGCGAACGAAGCGCTGTTCCGGGCACGCATCCGCCCCGACCGCCCGGCCTCC
>DATMSC010000326.1:0-7074 GCA_035565595.1 Longimicrobiales bacterium
CACCCGGCTGTACGGGAGGCCTGACGATTTCCGCCGCTTCGTGGATGAAGCGCACCGCCACGGTCTCGCCGTGATCCTGGATGTCGTGTACAACCACTTCGGCCCGGACGGCAACTACCTCGCACAATTCTCGCCCGCCTACTTCACCGACCGGTACCGGAACGAATGGGGCGAGGCGATCAACTACGACGGCGAGGGGAGCGAGCCGGTGCGCGAGCTCGTCCTCGCCAACGCGGCGTATTGGGTGAGCGAGTACCACGTCGACGGATACCGCCTCGACGCCACCCAGCAGATCCACGACGCCTCGCCGGACTCGATACTGGCCGCGGTCACGCGTACCGCCCGTCGCGCCGCCGGCGGCCGGCGCATCCTGGTCATCGCCGAAAACGAGAGCCAGGACGTTCGTCTCGTGCTCCCGGCCGATCGCGGAGGGTTCGGCTTGGACGCCGTGTGGAACGATGATTTCCACCACGCAGCGTACGTGGCGCTGACCGGGCGCGCCGAAGCGTATCTGTCTGATTATCGCGGTACCGCCATGGAGCTGCTCGCCGCCTCGAAATACGGATACCTGTACCAGGGCCAGTATTTCACGTGGCAGCGCAGGCGTCGGGGCTCACCGGCGCTCGACGTCCCTCCCTCCGCTTTCGTCCACTATCTCGAGAATCACGACCAGGTGGCGAATTCGCGCCGGGGCGAACGGCTCCACCGTCTGACGAGCCCCGGAAGATATAGGGCTCTCACGGCGCTGCTCCTCCTCGGCCCGGAGATCCCATTACTCTTCCAGGGGCAGGAATTCGGTTCGAGCGCGCCATGGGTCTTCTTCGCCGACCATCAGGGCGAGATCGGTGAAATGGTGCGCCGTGGGCGACACGGGTTTCTGTCGCAGTTCCCGAGCCTCGCCGACCCGACGGCGCGGACGGAATTGCCCGACCCGTGCTCCGTGGAAACGTTCGAGATGTGCCGGCTCGATCACGGCGAATGGGAGCGCCACGCTCCGGTCGTCGCATTGCACCGGGATCTCCTCGCCATCAGGCGGGACGACGGGGTGGTCAACGGAATGGCGAGAGAGCGGCTGGACGGTGCAGTCATCGGCACTGAAGCATTCGCGCTCCGGTACTTCGGTCGCGCCGGCGACGACCGACTCCTGATCGTCAACCTCGGCCGCGATGAACGCCTGCTCCCCGCGCCGGAGCCGCTGCTCGCGCCACCCGCATCGCGAGCATGGCGGTTGCGCTGGTCGTCGGACGATGTGCGGTACGGCGGTCGGGGCACGATCCCCTTCGACCTCGTGACGCACCACGATCTCCCCGGCGAGTCGGCGTTGCTGCTCGTCGCGATCGAGGAGCCGGCGGGCGTGCAGGACGCCGAACAGGAGGTGGACGTGCGATGACCCCGGCCGTGCGCAGGGTGGCGTGGAAGCGCGGCGATGAGATCGACGCCGACACCCTCGTCGCCATGGAATGGCTGGTCACGAACGGCCTCGGCGGCTACGCATCGGGGACGGTCCCGGGTGTCCCGACCCGACGATACCACGGCCTCCTCATAGCGGGACTGCCGGCACCGCTCGGCCGCACGGTCATGCTCACCCACCTGGCTGAACAGATCACCCTGCCCGACGGTCGATCGATCAGGTTCGGGGGTCATGAGAGCGTGTCGGCCGGACTCGTCCTGCACGGGACCGGCCACCTGGTCGAGTTCCGGCTCGACATGGGAATTCCGGTGTGGCGCTACGAGGTCGAGGACGTGACGTTCGAGAAGCGTGTGTTCATGGCGTATCAGCAGAACACCGTCTACGTCAGCTACACCCTCCTCTCCGGTCCGGACGCCGTACGCATCGACCTCGAACCCGCGGTGCACTTCAGGAGCCACGACAGCCCCGTGAGCGAGCCGCTCGCCGAGCCATACACGTTCACCGCGGTGGAACATGCGTATGAGATCCGGGCGGCCGCCGAGCTGCCGGCGCTGCGATTCCGCCTCGAGGGCGAGGAGACATCGTTCACCGTGAATCCTCGCCGGGTGCAGGAAGTGCTCTACCGCGTCGAGCAGAGCCGCGGGTATCAGGCGCGCGGGGAGCTTTGGAGCCCCGGCTACGGCTCCGCGATCCTGAATCCCGCGCGCGACGCCACGCTGGTGGCTTCGACCGAAGAGTGGGATCGCGTGACCGCGCTCTCCCCCGCTGCCGCGTTCGACGCGGAGATCGAGCGACGGCAGCGCCTGCTCGCGATCGCGCCGGAGCCGGTACGGCAAAGCGTCGGCGCCGAGCTCGTTCTCGCCGCCGACCAGTTCATCATCACGCCGGCCGCCCGCCCGGAGGACGCAGCGCGCGCCCGCGCAGCCGGCGACGACGTCCGCACCGTCATCGCCGGCTACCACTGGTTCACCGACTGGGGCCGGGACACGATGATCAGCCTCGACGGCGTGGGGCTCGCGACCGGGCGGTACCGTGAAGCCGCGTACATCCTGCGCACCTTCGCGGCGTACGTGCGTGATGGGCTGATCCCCAACGTGTTCCCGGACCACAGCCGCGATGGCCTCTACCACACCGCCGACGCATCCCTCTGGTTCTTCCACGCGCTCGACCGATACGTGACGGTTACGGACGATCGGCACACACTGGAGCGGATCCTCCCCGCATTGCTGGATGTCGCGCGCCATCACGTCGTCGGCACACGCTTCGGCATCGGCGTGGACCCGAATGATGGGCTCCTCCGGCAGGGCGCCGCCGGGTACCAGCTCACCTGGATGGACGCCAAGGTCGGCGACTGGGTCGTCACCCCGCGCCGGGGGAAGGCCGTGGAGATCAATGCACTGTGGTACAATGCGCTGTGCCTGCTGTCCGGCTGGCTGGAGGACGCCGGCCGCCATGAGGAGGCCGCCGAGTGGAGCGCCCGCGCCCGCCAGGCGGCGGAATCGTTCAATCGCCGCTTCTGGTACGACGGCGGCGGGTATCTCTACGACGTCGTGGATGGCGAGTCGGGAGATGACCCCTCGTTCCGGCCCAACCAGATCCTCGCGCTCTCACTCCACCACCCCGTGCTCGCGCGGGAGCGCTGGGCCGCGGTCCTGGATGCAGTGCACGACCGGCTCCTCACGCCGGTCGGTCTGCGGACGCTCGCCCGCGACCACCCGGACTACCGGCCGACGTACACCGGCGACATCCGGGCGCGCGACGCTGCGTACCATCAGGGGACGGTGTGGCCGTGGCTGATCGGGCCCTTCATCGACGCGTGGCTGCGGGTCCACCCGGAGGATCGTACCGCGACACACCGCTTCCTCGAAGGTCTCCTCATCGGGCTCGACTCGTACGGCGTCGGCACGCTGGGGGAGATCTTCGATGCGGAGCCGCCGTACTCGCCCCGCGGGTGCATCGCCCAGGCGTGGAGCGTCGCCGAAACGCTCCGCTGCTGGCTCCGGGCGCAATCGGAACCGAGCTGAGGGATGCGCGGCCCGGATTCTCCGTCGATTGGCGACTATGCGTGCATCGGCGATTGCCGGACCGCGGCGCTCGTATCCCGGAGCGGCGGCATCGACTGGCTGTGCCTCCCCAGATTCGATAGCCCGTCCATCTTCGCGGCGATGCTCGACCCGGCCCGGGGAGGAACGTTCCGGCTCCATCCTTCCGGTGGTTTCCACGCGAGCCGCCGGTACATCGGAGCTTCGAACGTCCTCGAAACGCGGTTCCAGTGCGCCCGCGGCGAGCTCGTCCTCACCGACTTCATGCCAATGGCGACGCCGCAGGCGCGCCGGCGACTGCAACCGGACCACGCGCTCGTGAGGCGCGTGGCGTGTACCGGTGGTGAAGTGGATGTCACCGTCGTGTACGACCCGCGCCCCGATTACGGTCGCGCCCGTCCGCGCTGGTTCAGGAACGCGCTGGGCATCTTCGCCGAAAGCGGATCCGAGCTCCTGGTGCTGCGCAACGATGTCGGGCTGGCCTGGAGCGCGGCTACCGATGCGGGGCTGCGTGGCACGTTCCGGCTACGCGCCGGCGACGTCCGCACCTTCGCACTCGCCTACACCCGGCGGGAGCCGGTCGTGCTGCCGGATCCCGCCCTGTCCGGACTGCAACTCGGCGAGACGATTTCCTGGTGGGAGGACTGGTCGCGCAGCTTCTCGTACAATGGCCCGTTCCGTGATGCCGTCCTCCGGAGCGGGCTCGTCCTCAAGCTCCTGACGTATGCGCCGTCCGGCGCCATCGTCGCGGCGCCGACCACGTCGCTCCCGGAAGCCCCGGCCGGCACGCGCAACTGGGATTACAGGTACTGCTGGCTCAGAGACGCATCGCTGACGCTGCGGGCGCTCCTCGACATCGGTTTCACCAGGGAAGGCGAGGCGTTCCTCGGCTGGATGCTGCACGCGACGCGCATGACCTGGCCCGAGCTCCAGGTCCTGTACGACGTCTTCGGCGAAACGCGCATCCCGGAGCGCGAGCTCCACCACCTTCGCGGAATGGGCGGCGCCCGTCCCATACGGGTGGGGAACGCGGCCCGCGATCAGCTCCAGCTCGATACGTATGGCGACGTCGTGGATGCCGTGTACCGCTTTGTCCGGCGAGGTGGCGAGCTGGACCGCGGCACCGCACGCATGCTTCGCGGCCTGGGCGACACCGTGTGCCGCTCCTGGCGGGAGCCGGACAACGGGATCTGGGAAGCCCGCAGCCGACCGCGGCACCACACCGTCTCCAAGGCACTGTGCTGGGTCGCACTCGACCGGCTGATTCGCCTCCATGACGCCGGCCACATCGAAGTAGACGCCGCGCGGTATCAGCGCGAGCGCGACGCGATCCGGGCGTGCGTGGAAGAGATGGGCTTCGACACGGCGCTGAACAGCTACGTCCACGCATTCGACGACGGCCGGCTGGACGCGAGTCTTCTCCTGCTGCCGCTCTACGGCTACGCGTCAGCCAGCGAGCCCCGGGTTCGTGCCACGGTCGCGCGGATCCGCGAATCACTCGGGGTCGGTCCGCTCGTCTATCGCTACCGCGACGTGGACGACGGCCTCCCCCCTGGCGAGGGCGCGTTCGGGTTGTGCGGATTCTGGGTCGCTCAGGCGCTCGCGCTCGACGGACGCGTCGACGAAGCAGCCGACCTGACCGAGGCGCTGATCGGCTACGCCAACGACGTGGGGCTGTTCTCGGAGGAGATCGACCCGACGACCGGCGAGGCGTTGGGCAACTTCCCCCAGGGATTCACACACGTTGGGCTGATCGGCGCGGCGCTCGCCATCGCGGAGGCCCGGAGCGGGATGACCTCAGCGGACGCGTGCGGTTCCGCGCCGCCGGAGGCCGCCGCATGAATGTCTCCGATGTTTTCCTATGGGGATTCATCGCCACGCTGCTGTTGACCTCCGTGATGGCGGGGAGCCAGGCGCTCGGGCTGTCGAGGATGGCGCTCCCGTTCCTCCTGGGCACGATGTTAACTCCAAACCGGGACCACGCGGCGGTCGCCGGCTTCGCCATGCATCTCGCTGCCGGATGGGTTTTCGCGCTCGTCTACGCCGCCGTCTTCGAGGATCTCGGCCTCGCGACGTGGTGGCTGGGCATGGCCGGCGGGTTGCTGCACGGGCTCGTCGCGCTCCTCGTGATCATGCCGTTCCTCCCCGGGATCCATCCGCGGATGGCCAGCGAGCTCGCGGGTTCCACCCCCACCCGGCTACTGCAACCACCCGGTTTCCTGGGTCTGAACTACGGCAGGCGCACCCCGGTCATCGGACTCGTCGCACACCTGCTCTACGGCGGGGTGCTGGGCGCATTCTACTCGCCGGTCGGCGGCTGATCCGGTTTCTGCCCGCGGCTGGCCCGCTACGCCGCGCTGGACATCCCCCCGGCGGCCCGGACCGGAATGCTGAGTGTGAAGGTCGACCCCTCTCCGGGGACGCTCTCCAGCGTAACGTCGCCTCCCATGAGTCTCGCCATGCGGCGGCTGATCGCGAGGCCCAACCCTGCCCCGGGCGCTCGGCCAACCGCCGAAATCGAGCGATAGTACTCTTCGAAGACGAGCGCCTGTTCGTTGTTCGGGATTCCCGGTCCCGTGTCCGATATCGCTATGCGTACGGTTCCCGGCTCGCCGGGACCGCCGACCTCGTGCTCCATGCGGATCGCGATTCTGCCACCTTTCGGCGTGTACTTGATCGAATTCGAGAGCAGGTTGGCGACGATCTCCCGGATCTTGCGTTCGTCCGCGATCACGGGCTCGAACCGGTCCGGCATCGAGAGAACCAGTTCGATCGCCTTCGCCTCGGCCTGATGGCGGTATTCCTCGACCACCTCGCGGACGGCGAGCGTCAGGTCGGAAGGGGCCAGTACCAGGTCCAGCCGGCCGCTCTCCGCGCGACTGAGATCGATCAGATCCGCGATGATGCCCAGCGCACTGCCAATGCCCCGTCGGATGCGTCGCACTGCTTCCAGCTGGCGCGAGCTGAGGTCGCCGACCACGCCCATCTCGAGGAGCTGGGCACTGCCGTCCGCCGCGCCGAGGGGGTTCTTGACGTCGTGCGTGATCCCGCGGATCAGGCGCGCACGTTCTTCCATGAGCGCTTCCGACTCAATGCGACGCCGTTCGGAGATCTCGCCCAGGCGACGGATACGGCCGACAAGAATGATGATCAGCGCCGATGCGATGAGAGAGAGGACCACGAGCCCGAGAGTGAGGTACCAGTCGAGCTGCTCGTCGCTGTCGATCGCGGCTCGGGCGCGCTCATAGTCCAGGCTGAGCGCCCGCTGGACCGCAGTCGCCTCCAGAAGGATGCGGCGGAAAAGGGCGTCCAGATCGGGCGGAATCGCGGCGCCACTGCCTCCGAGGCGTGCGGCAGCCATGGCGTTGGCGGACATGGTGTCCCATACCGCGACGAGGCCGAGGAGGATGGAGGCGTGCTGCGCCGGTTCGCCCTCGAGATCTTCGGATATCGGCACGAGCCGCTGCGCGGCGAACTGGCGCGCCGCGGCATTTCGCTCGTACTCGAGCTGCGCTGCGGAAATCCCGTAATACGAGTACTCGTACAGCGATTCGGTCTCGAGTGCCATGGCGACGATCAGCTCCTGCGCCGCCAGCTCCGCCGGTATGATGAGCGACGTGG
>DATMSC010000327.1:0-3951 GCA_035565595.1 Longimicrobiales bacterium
CTCGACCACGCGGCCAACTTCCTGTACATGCTGACCGGCACTGAGCCGGATGACCTCAGCTCCCGGATCATGGACGCGGCGCTCACGCTCCATGCGGAGCACGGGATGAACGCGTCAACGTTCTCGGCTCGCGTGACGGTGGCAACGCTGTCCGACACCTACTCGGGCGTGACATCCGCGATCGGAACGCTGAAGGGCCCGCTGCACGGCGGCGCCAACGAGGGTGTCATGCGGATGCTCGAAGCGATCGGCGAGCCGGAACGCGCAGCGGACTGGGTACGCGGCGCGCTCGATCGCGGTGAGCGCATCATGGGATTCGGGCACCGCATCTACCGAACGCTGGACCCCAGGGCTCCGATCCTGAAGCGCCTCGCGACCAAGCTTTCCGAGCGCGTTGCCAACACGCGGTGGCTCGCCATTTCCGAGGTCGTGCAGGATACGATGCGGGAGGAGATGGACCGCCGGGGCAAGAAGATCTACCCGAACGTCGACTTCTTCAGCGCCTCCGTCTACTACACGCTCGGCTTCCCGACCGACACCTTCACGAACATCTTCGCGTGTGCCCGTGTAAGCGGGTGGACGGCGCACATCATGGAGCAGCTCGAGAACAATCGGCTGATCCGACCGCGCGCCGAATACGTAGGCGAGTTCGGCAAGAAGGTCGTGGCGATCGCGCAGCGCGCGTAGGCCGTGCGGTCCCGGGCCGCCTGACGGCCGGCAAGTCGCGCTGTAGCTCGTCGCCGCTCGACAGGAACAAGGAAAGGGCGCACCTGTACTAGCCGACCATGGCTGACTTCGAGATCCAGACCAGCTCCCGCCCCCTCGAGGAGGTCGAGACACCGCTCCTCGCCGTGCCCGTATTCGTGCAGGCTGACGGGCTCGCGCCGGCACTCGAATCGCTGGACGCGCGCCTCGATGGCGCGATTCGGCGCGTGCTCGACCGGGGCGATTTCCGGGGACGGAAGGGCGACCTCACGACACTGTATCCTTCACCGACCGGCGCCGTCGCGGCCGAGCGCATCGTGCTCGTCGGCTGCGGTGAGCGCGCCGACTTCACCGCTGAGGGGCTGCGGCGCGCCGTGGGATCCGCGGTGCGCGAGGCCGAGCGGCTGCGTGTCGCTCGACTCGCGGTCGCGCTCGAGCCGACGTCGCGGGCGCCGGGTACCGATGCACGCGGCGCGGCCAGAGTCGCAGCGGAGGCTGCAGGCATTGCCGCGTGGGGCTTCGATTCCTTCCGCTCCTTCGCCAGCGATGACGAGCGGCCGGTGCGCGTGACGTCAGTGACGCTCGTCGGCGACGGCTCAATGGCGGTCGACGATCTCGATGCAGGCGCCCGTGAAGGCGTTGTCTACGCCGACGCCACGAATCTGGCGCGTCGCCTCGCCACGTTGCCCGGCAATCACGCGACGCCCGGCTACCTCGCCGGGGTCGCGGCCGAAATCGCCGAACGCCGCGGGCTGCAGATTACCGTTTTCGACCGCGATCAGATGGAAACCGAGGGGCTGCACGCCCTCCTCGCGGTCGCCCGGGGGACGCAGGAGCCGCCGCGTTTCATCGTCCTCGAATATCGGGGTGGCGATGCGGACCAGCCTCCGCTCGCGCTGGTCGGGAAGGGCGTGACTTTCGATTCCGGTGGCATCTCGATCAAGCCCGCGGATCGAATGGAGG
The DNA here is from genome assembly GCA_035565595.1 of Longimicrobiales bacterium. Lineage (GTDB taxonomy): Bacteria > Gemmatimonadota > Gemmatimonadetes > Longimicrobiales > RSA9 > DATMSC01. The sequence goes on from DATMSC010000327.1 coordinate 1,669, forward strand.
AGATGAAGTACGACATGTCGGGGGCCGCAGCGGTCTTGGCGGCGATGGACGCGATCGCAGCGCTCGGCCTGCCCGTCAATGTCGTGGGCATCGCCCCGTGTACCGAGAACCTGCCCTCGGGGACCGCGCTCAAGCCCGGTGACGTGATCAGCAGCCACCGCGGCAAGTCGATCGAGGTCATCAACACCGACGCGGAAGGTCGTCTCATCCTGGCCGACGCGCTCTCCTACGCGTTGCGCTTCAAGCCCGCGGCGATCGTGGATGCCGCGACACTGACAGGCGCGGTCGTCATCGGGCTCGGCAACCACGCGATCGGCCTCCTGGGTACCGATGATTCGCTCGTGAGCGAGCTGAAGGCTGCGGGTGACCGGGTCGGGGAGCGCTGCTGGCAACTGCCGCTCTGGGATGAATACACGGAGCAGATCCGGAGCGACGTTGCCGACGTCAAGAACACCGGCGGACGGGCCGGCGGCACGATCACGGCCGCGGCGTTCCTCCGGGAATTCGTCGACGACACGCCGTGGGCGCACCTGGACATCGCGGGCACCGCGTGGCGGACGGAATCGATCCCGAACTATCTCCGCAAAGGCGCCTCCGGTGTTCCGGCGAGGCTGATGATCGAGTGGGTGCGCAGCAGGGCGCGTACTTGAGTCTGGAAGTAGCAGGTCCCTCTTGAAAATCCGATCCCTCGCCGCAGGTTGGGCCCTGGTCGCGGCGCTCGCCGCGGCCGGGCCGCTCGTGGCGCAGGAGCAGGTGCCCACCGACGTCGAGGCGCCACCAACGCCCGCCGACACGACCGCCGTCGTACCCGCGCCCGACTCCACCACCGCACAGGATTCGATCATAACTGATTCAACCGTTACCAGCGGGGACACCACGGTAGTCCGCGAGCCTCCGCCCCGGTTCATTCAGTTCCCGGAAACGGGTGAGGCCGGCTGGATCGATGGAGTCTGGAGCTGGTCGCGTGACGAGCTGCTGGGCAGCGGCGTTCTCACTCTGACGGAGCTGCTGTCGCGCGTCCCGGGGATCACACCCGTCCGATCGGCGATCCTGGGCCAACCCGAAGGCGCATCGGCGTTCGGACTGGCGGGTGGTCGAGTCGAAGTCGTGTGGGACGGTTTCGTCCTCGATCCGATCGGCAGCGCGACACTCGATCTGTCGGCCGTAGAGCTGGTGCAGCTCGAGCGGGTGCGGGTCGAACGCAGGCTCGATCGCCTCCGCATAGAGCTGTATACGCTCGCCCCGTCTGATGCCCGCGCGTATTCGATCGTGGAAGCGGGTACCGGCCACTACGACACGAACATGTTCCGCGGTCTCTTCCTGACCCCTCGGTTCCTGGGCGGGCCGTTCAGCTTCGGGATCGAACGGCTCGAGACCGATGGCAACTTCAACCCCGCGCCGACGAGCTCCGTTGCCGCATGGGTCAAGTGGGGCGTCGGCCCGCTTGCGCGGAACGTGCAGATCGAGGTGCGGCGCACGTCGGGGGAGCGGGGCTCCGGTACGCCGGCGCCGGGCGACGGGAGCCGGCTCGATTGGGCGCTCCGGGCGCGCGCGCAGCCGCTGCCCGTGCTCACGGCCGAGGCGTACATCGGCCAGTCGATCGTGAAAGACGGGTATGCGCTGGGCGCGCAACCGGGTGGGCCCGGCGAGGGCGACGACGTGCCGGACCCTTCGGATCCGAAGCAGTCGAGCTGGCAGGCCGGCGTCCGTGCCAGCGTTGAGCCCGGCCCCGTCCGGATCGGCGGCGGACTCCGCTTCCGCAACCACGAATGGCTGCCATCCCTGGATGCCGAAGCCTCTGCCGGATTCGATCTCGCGGGCTTGCTCTTCGCCTCTGGCGAGGTGAGAAACGAGAGCTGGTGCGATGCGGGTTCGGCGACGTCGTACGGCGCGCGCGTGCACACGCGCCCGGTCCTCGGCTTCCGCGGCGTAGCCGAGTGGGTCACCGGGAAGCGGGGCGTTTCCCCCTCACGCGATGTGTTCCTGCCGGTTGACACGCTGATCGAGGCCATCGACGAGCTGGATGAGGACACGACCGTCGTCTGGGACCGGCAGGGTGTCCGGTTCACGGATCGTACGGCATGGCGGGTCGGTGGCGAGTTTTCGCAGTGGGGAATACAGCTCGGCGCGTCCATGATCGGGATCCGGGGCGACTCGGCGGCCACCTTCGGTCTCGAGTTCGACCGCGTTCCGGCATCGGTTGTCGCGCGGCCCGCCCGCGGGTGGGAGCTCACGGCCAGGCTGCCACTGCTCCTGAAACCGCTGCACGTTGAAGCCGTCTGG
>DATMSC010000328.1:0-2350 GCA_035565595.1 Longimicrobiales bacterium
GTATCCCCAGCTCGACGGCCGCCCGGTTCGTGACCGGCAGCGCGCCGGGCAGGCCGAGGCATACCGGACACACGTGAGAGTTCGGCGGCGCGCCGAATTCGACGCGGTCACCGCAGAAGAGTTTGGTGGCGGTCCGGAGCTGGACGTGCACCTCCAGACCGATAACCGGTTCGTAGCTCATGATCATCCCTGGTCACCGAGTGCACGTTCGAGTCCGGCCGCTGCCCGTATCATCACGTCGTCCGCCCACCGGTCTGCGAGGAACTGTCCTCCGACCGGCAGCCCGTCGACGGTTCCGACAGGTATCGAAATCCCCGGGATCGCCGCCAGGTTGGCCGTCACGGTGAACACGTCGGCCAGGTACATCTGGTAGGGGTCGTCGATCTTCTCACCGATCCGGAACGCGACAGTCGGGGTCGTGGGCGTGAAGATCACGTCCACGCCGCGGTCGAAAACCTGCCGGAAATCCCGGGCGATGAGCGCGCGGACCCGCTGCGCCCGGCCGTAGTACTGGTCGTAGTAGCCGGCGGAGAGCGCGTAGGTGCCGAGCATGATCCGGCGCTTGACCTCGGCGCCGAAGCCCGCCTCGCGGGTCGCCTCGTAGACGGCCAATGCGGAATCGGCGCCCGGCGCGCGGACGCCGTACCTGATGCCGTCATACCGGGCGAGGTTGCTGGACGCTTCGGCCGGCGCGATGACGTAGTAGGTCGGGATTGCGAAGCGGGTGTGGGGCAGCGACACCTCCCGGATCTCGGCACCGGCTGCGGCCATCCGCTCGATGGCCGCCCGACACGCGGCAGCGATCCCGGGATCCAGCTCGGGCGGGAAGTACTCGACGGGGACTCCGACCACGAGGCCGTCGAGCCCCTGCTCCATCGCGGCCGCAAAATCGGGCACCGGGCGGTCCGCACAGGTCGAGTCGAGCGGGTCCGGGCCGCTGATGACCTGGAGGAGCGCCGCGGCGTCAGCTACGGTCCTGCCCAGCGTGCCGATGTGATCGAGCGATGAGGCATAGGCCACGAGCCCGTACCGGCTCACACGGCCGTAGGTGGGCTTGATCCCCACGACGCCGCAGAACGCGGCCGGCTGCCGCACCGACCCACCCGTCTCGGAACCCAGCGCGGCGGGCACGATACCCGCCGCCACGGCCGCGGCCGACCCGCCGGAAGAACCGCCGGGCACGCGCGTGAGGTCGAGGGGATTCCGAGCGGGACCATAGCCGGAATTCTCGGTGGACGAGCCCATGGCGAACTCGTCCATGTTCGTCTTCCCAACGATCACCGCGCCCGCCGCGCGCAATCGCCTCACGGCAGTGGCCTCGAAAGGCGAACGATACCCTTCGAGGATCCGGGATCCGCACGTGGTCGGGAATTCCGCAGTGCAGATGTTGTCCTTGACGGCGATCGGCACCCCGGCCAGCGGGCCCACGCTGTCGCTGGAAGACACCGCTCTGTCGATCTCGATGGCGTCGGCCGGTGAGTCTGGCGCAATGGAGAGGAAGACATTGAGCCGGTCCGGCCCTCCCTCCTCCCTTGCCCTGGCCACGGCGGCCGCCGCGAGCCCTGCGGCGGAAACCTTGCCTGCCGCCACCCCGGCCGCGATTTCGCGGACCGGGCGACGGAGCAGCGAGGACGAATCTCCGTTCGTATTGGCACCCATTACGCAACTCCCCCCGCGCCGGCGTCCGGCATCGTTTCGTCCTGGCCGCCGAGCGCCGCGAGCCGGGGGACCGTGAAGAACCCGTCGACCACGGCCGGTGCCATCTCCTCGATGGACAAGCCGAGCGGATCGACACCCGGCACGTCGTCGCGCGTGGGCGCTTCCCACTCCGCGGCGAGGCCCATCGCGGGTACATCGCCCACGTCCACCTCTTTCAGCGCCTCCACGTGCGCGAGAATGTCGTTCAACTCGACCGTCAGACGCGCCACCTCGTCCTGCGTCAGACGCAGGCGAGCCAGCTCCGCAATGCGCAGCACATCGGCTCTCGAAACCGCCATCTTCTGGTGCCTCTCTGAATGGGTGCCTGCACCCGGGTCCGCCGGGTTACGCCTCTCTCGCCAGGTTGGCGTATCGCACCATGATCTTCTTGCGGCCCACTCCCGGGAAATCGATGACCGCCTTCAGGTCCCGGCCGAAGCCGGACAGGTCCTCGATGACACCCGCGCCGAAGCTGGGATGCCGGACCCTGTCGCCGACCGAGAAACGGACCACCGACCTGGCCTCCGGCGAATCGAGATCGGGTAGCGAGTCGAAATCCCAGCCGTCGTCTGCCGAGCTGCCGCCGCGCGGACGCGGGAACGCGCTGCCCGCCCGAACCGGCCCGGCCGCCCACGAGCGGCTTGCTGCCGGA
>DATMSC010000329.1:0-2641 GCA_035565595.1 Longimicrobiales bacterium
TAGGGACGCCGGGCTGCATGACGACGTGCCCGACCGGGACCTCCCCGAGGATCTCGTGCGGTCCGGCCACGACCGCGCACTCGGCGACGCCGGGGTACTCGTAGATGACCTGTTCGATGTCGACGGGGTAAATGTTCTCACCCCCGCGGATGATCATGTTGCTCTTGCGATCTACGAGGTAAATGTAGCCCTCTTCGTCGCGGTACCCCAGATCGCCCGCGCGGAACCAGCCGTCCTCGTTCACGGCGTTGGCCGTCTCCTCCGGCTGGTTCACGTAGCCAGCCATGATCTGGTCGCACCGCAGCACCACCTCGCCGACCTCCCCGGTGGGGATGTCATTCCAGCTGTCGTCACAGATCCGGACCTCGACGCCGGGCCCGGGCCGACCAACTGACTTGAGAATGTGCGGCGAGCCGTCGAGCGCCTTGACGTGGTCATAGGAGCTCAGGAACGTCGTCCCACCGCTCTCCGTCCCCGCCCCGAAGGTCTGGACGAACTCGCATCCGAAGAGATCGACCGCACTGCGCAGTACGGGGATCGGCATCGCGGCGGCTCCATAATGGATCCGACGCAGGCCGGTGAACGGCCCGCGTCCGCGAGCCTTCTCGACCACCATTGCCACCATCGAAGGAACGAGCAGGAGCGTCGTCACCTCGCCACGCTCCAGCAGGTCCACGACCGCGTCGGGGCGGAAGCTCGGCGCCAAGTACACCGTGTCGGCGAGGTAGGCGCCGGTGACGCTCACCGCTAGCCCGGAGATGTGGAACAACGAGATGCCCGTGTACAGGGATTCCTCCACCCCGATCTGCCAGCCGGTCGCGATGGTCACACAGATCCACTTCAGCATCCGTTGGGTCTGGATGACCTGCTTGGGCAGTCCGGTCGTCCCGCTGGTGAACGCCAGACCGATCGGATCGCTGTCGAGGACCTGGACACGGAACTCCGACGCAGAGCCGCTCGCGACCAGTCCTTCGAAGTCGTCGACGTCGTCGAAGTCGACCACGCGCGCAATTGAATCGATGCCCGCAGCGATCTCGTGCGCGGACTTGGCCATGTCGTCCGAGACGAACAGGATCGAGGGTTCCGTGACACGCAGGAAGTTCGTGACCTCCCCCTCGGTGAGGCGCGTGTTGAGCGGGACGAAGAGCGCCCCGATCTTCATGCTCGCCCACATCGTCTCAAGGAACCGGTGCGAGTCGAAGGCCCACAGAGCGATGCGGTCGCCCTTCTTGATGCCCGCCGCGTCGAGTGCGTGGGCCAGGCGGTTGACTCGCTCGGCGACCTCGCCGTAGGTCAGCTCACGCCCGGAGCCCACGTCGCTGATGTACACCTTCCGCGGATCGCGCCGAGCCGCCGCTGACAACCAGTCGGCGATCGGAACCTCGCGAACGTCGCGACCCTGCTCGAGTGTTGCCTGCTGCGCCATGGGGAACTCCGTCTTCGATGACCGTCGTCGCTGCGTTGGTGTTGCACCATTCCTAGTACGAGTTGACACCAACGTCAAGAAGCGTCCCGGGTCATTCCGCGAATTTGACGATCAGATCGATCAGCTGGTCCCGAACGAGGTCCCGTTCGAAGCCGGCGTCGAACTGGTTCAGGTAGTACCAGGACATCTCAAAAGCGGCCTGGACCACCATTCCCCGGGCACCCACCACGTCGCCTCCGGCTCCGGGGGGCGACAGACGCGTCCCCATCCGGCGCCACGCCATCTTGTACTGGCGAGACCCCTCGTGGCGCAGCGCGGCATCACGGATGCCGGCCTCGCGCCACACGAAGGAGAAGCTCGCATCGCTGTCGAGGAAGTCCAGGTAGCGGGTCACCACGTCACTGACCACCTCCCGGTCGGTCAGGTCCGCCTCCTCGAACTCACGCGCGATGGTCTGGAACTCGTCGTTGCCCTCGATGCCCAGACTGATCAGGATGTCCCGCTTGGACTTGAAGTAGGTGTAGATGCTGCCGCGCGACGTCCCGGCGCGACGAGCGATCTCGTCCACCGTCGTCGACTCGTACCCGCTCTCGACGAACTCCTCGCGGGCCGCCTTCAAGATGGCCGCGGTGGTACTGGCGGCTCGCCGTCCGACGGTGAGTCCGGGGCTGCGGGTCTGCGCCTTCAACCGGAAATCGCTGACATCCTTCTTCATGAACTACTTCCTTCATTCGGGCGGGAGCAGAGCGGAGCCTACATCGTCCCCGGACGGACCATCATCTGTGAAGCCGCTGCGCCAAGGCGTCCGCCAGGCGCTCCACGGCCGGCTTTGCATCGTTGAGCACGCCGATCAGGCCCATGAAACCATGGATCTGCCCCGGGTACGTCCAGACCGTGGCACCGTTGGCTTCACGCTCGAGTCGCGCCGCATACTCCAGACCCTCGTCGACCAACGGGTCGAGGCCGGCGACGACGACGATGGCCGGAGGCAGGTCTTCGAGAGACTCAGCGTGCGCCGGAGAGGCGTATGCACTTGAGCGATCCGCCGGATCGGGAATGTAGCTGTCCCAGAACCACTGCATCTGCCAACGATCGATGTACAAGCCCTCACCGTTGCGTCGGTAGGAATCGGTCGACTGGCTCGAGTCGGTGACGGGGCAGATCAGCACCTGCACGGCGATCGCCGGCCCGCGGTCGTCTCGAGCCTTCAGGGTG
>DATMSC010000330.1:0-2604 GCA_035565595.1 Longimicrobiales bacterium
CATGCGGGAGTTGGTCCGGGCGCAGCGGGATGTCCTGGTCAGCTACTTCGGTGGTGCGGTAGCGCAGGTGCCCGTCGTCGAGCCGGTCGGTGGGGTGGCGGGGCGTGGCGTCGATGTCGACACCGAACGGTCTGTTGGCGAGGTGCGCGAGGCGGCTCGGCAATCGTCCAATGGGACAGCCGAGCTCCCCAGGGAGCGGGCGACGGTGGAGGTTGCCCCGGAGCGAGCCGCTAATCATCGGGCGATACTACTCGAGATCGTGAGTGAGAGGACGGGTTATCCGATCGAGCTCCTCGACCCCGATCTGGATCTGGAAGCAGATCTCTCGATCGATTCGATCAAGCGTCAGGAGATCATAGCCGAACTCTCGAGCCGCCTCGGGCTCCGCGAGCTCGTGGGGCAGGGTATCGATGCTCTGGTCGAGGAGCTATCCGCGCGGAAGACACTGAATTCGCTCCTCGAGTGGTTGGCGGATCACCTGCCGAAGCGAACCGGTGGAGACGACTCTCGCACGGCCGTCGCTGGAGGGGGAGAGGGACCGTCGAGGGGAGGTGCAGCGCCTGGCGGTCCGGCCGCAGGGGCGAAGGCGGACGCCCGACCGGTCGCGGAGGTCCTACTCGAGATCGTGAGCGAGACCACGGGCTACCCTATCGAGGTACTGGATCCCGATCTCGACCTGGAGGCAGACCTCTCGATCGATTCGATCAAGCGTGTCGAGATCGTAGGCCGGCTCGCCGGGCACCCCGCGGTCGAGGCGGCCGGTTCGGATAGGGACGCTCTCCTGGAGAGGCTCTCGAGACTCAAGACCTTGCGTGCGATCTCCGAGTGGCTCGAGCCGCCGGCGCAAAGCACTAGTGAGACGCGGGGCGACACCGGGACACCACGATCGGGCTCCGACCCCGAAGTGGAGGCTCGTACGACGTCGCCTGGGCAGCCAGCCGTACCACTCCATCGGTACATCGTGCGACCGGTCCCCGCGGCGGCGCCCGTGGTGACGACCGATCTGACCGGGACGACCTTCCTGATCACCGATGATGGGCGTGGCATAGCCGAAGCCCTCGCCGATCGGCTCCGTAGGCGTGGCGCCGATGTTCGGCTAGTGGACTTCTCCCTGGCCGGACGCGCTGCCTTGCTGGAGGACGGGGCCGGTGGAGTGGATGGCCTGATCCACCTCTGGCCACTACGGCCGGGAGCCGAGGTGGCGGATATTAAGCCCTTCTTCTCCCTCGCCCAGCGGGCGTTGGTCGGTGGGGTCAGGTACCTGGTCACCGTCGGCTCGGCGATCACCCCCGACGTACTGGGGAGTGACGGTGATGCGACGGTGCCACGGGGGCTGGGGCTGTTGGGGCTGGCGCAGGCCGCCGCGGCGGAGTTCCCGGATAGTCGTGTCTGTCACCTCGAACTCGACCTGCGGGATGGGATCGAGGTGCTCGCCGGGCAGATAGAGCAGGAACTGGAGGGTGCTAGGGACGAAGTCGCCATCAGCTACAGCGATGGCGAACGTCTCGTACGCCGTCCATTCGAGGATGTCAGGGAGCGGGTGGCTGGGGCCGGCGTGCGGCTCGGCCGGGAGAGCGTCGTCCTATTCACCGGGGGTGCGCGGGGCGTGACGGCCCGTCTGGCGGTGGAGCTGGCGCGGCGGTACCGGTGCCACCTCGAGATCACCGGCCGTTCGCCGGAGCCGGAGAGGGAGGAGTCACCACGGACACGGGGGGTGACCGACCCACGGCTCCTCCGCCAGGCGCTCCTTTACGGAGTCGATCGACCCAGCCCCTCGGAGGTCGAGCGGCTCGTGAAGAAGACTTTGGCGGAGAGGGAGATACGCGAGACCTTGGCGCAGATCAGGGCGGCGGGCGCCTCCGTCCGTTACACACAACTCGATGTGCGTGACCGAGACGCGTTGGCGGCACTCATCGCGGACTGCTACCGGCGGTATGGCCGGATAGATGGTGTGGTCCATGGTGCGGGGGTCGTCGAGCCGGCGTTGATCCCGGCGAAGTCTGCGGAGAGCTTCGCGAGGGTCTTCGACACCAAGGTCGATGCCGCACTCACACTCTATCGGGAGATCCGGACCGACCCTTCGTTCGTGGTCTTCTTCTCGAGCATCGCATCGGTGACGACACGTAACGGTCAGGTCGACTACAGTGCAGCGAATAGCGTGCTCGACCGCCTTGCCGCGGCGTGGCAGACGCGGATCTCTGGAAGGGTCCTCGCCGTCAACTGGGGGCCGTGGGGTGGGACCGGGATGGTGGATGACGCCCTGGCCAGGAGTTATGTCGCCAGGGGGATCGGGTTGATCCCGCTCGACGAGGGTGTCGAGGCGCTACTCGATGAGTTGGGATATGAGGAGGGCGAGACACAGGTCGCGCTGATCTGTGCCGCACCGGAGAGCCTCGGCATCGTGGATCGGCTGGCGGACGGGTGAGCCGGTGGCCCGGATAGCGATAGTCGGTGTCGCCTGTACCTTCCCCGGCGCGTCCGACGCGGATGCGTTCTGGTCGAATACCCTCCGCGGTCATGACGCGATCACCGAGGTCCCCGAGGAGCGTCTCGACCTACTCCGGTTCGACGGCGCCGGGGATGGTTCGGTGAGGGTGCTACCAC
>DATMSC010000331.1:0-5810 GCA_035565595.1 Longimicrobiales bacterium
TAATCTTACGTCGCGGCCAACGCCCAGCCGACCCTGCCGGCCCGTATGAGCAAAATGGGAGTCTGGCCGGGTCTCAACCGGTACTCTGCATCGCCGCGGCGATGCCGTTCACGCTCTGGAACAACAGCTCGCGAATCGCCGATTTCCTTTCGCCTTCAGTATCCCGGTACCTGCGCAGGAGCTCCACCTGGAGCAGGTTCAGCACATCGGTATACGGGTTCCGGAGCGAGATCGACTTCTTGATCACAGCGTTGCGGTCCAGCAGGTTCGCCTCTCCCGTGATGGCGAGGATCGCGCGCCCGGCGCGCTCGAAGTCCCGGACAATGCGGGCGTGGCAGCCGCCGGGCGCGACGTCCCCGGCGAGCGCGGCGTAGCGGCCGGCGATCTCGAGTCGGGCGCGCATCATCTCCAGCTCGGCGTTCTCGACGACGGCGCGGAAGAACGGCCAGTTCGTGTACGCGTTCCGGAGCATCTCCAGCGCGCCCGGCTCGGAGAGCACTTCGTCCAGTGCGGCGCCGATCCCGAACCATCCCGGCACGACGTGGCGTGTCTGGGTCCAGGCGAAAACCCAGGGAATCGCGCGCAGCCCTTCGAAGTCGACCTCCTCGGCGCTCTTTCGGGAGACCGGCCGCGAGGCGATGGGCAGGCGGCTGATCTGCTCGATGGGCGTGGCGCGGATGTACCACGGCCAGAACGCGTCGTCGTCGATCAGGTCGCGGTACACCTGCATTGCGCGTTGCGCGATCCTGTCCATCGTCGAGGCCAGCTCCGGCGGCGCGGCCGGCGGCAGGTCGCCACGCTGATCGGTGCTCGCCGTCGACAGCAGCATCGCGCTGACGAGCTGCTCGGTATGCCGGTGCGCGATCCCGGGGAGCGCGTATCGGAAGGTGATCACCTCGCCCTGCTCGGTCACGCGCAGCCGGCCGTTGTGCGCGGCCGGCGGCATCGCGGCAATGGCGAGGTTGGCACGGCCGCCACCCCGCCCCACCGTGCCGCCCCGCCCGTGGAAGAGCCGGAACTCGACGCCGTGCTCGCGGCAGACCCGGCCGATGGCGTCCTGCGCGCGGTGCAGCGCCCAGTTCGCCATCCAGTAGCCGCCGTCCTTGTTGCTGTCCGAATACCCCAGCATGATCTCCTGGAAGCCGCCGCGTGCCTCCAGGTGCAGCCGGTAGACCGGGTGGGCGAAGAGCGCCGTGAGCCGGTCGGCCGCCGCGTCCAGGTCCTCGATCGTCTCGAAGAGCGGGACCATGTCGAGCGGGGATTCGACACGGCCGTCCCGCATGCTCCAGAGCCCCACTTCCTTGGCCAGCAGCATCGGCGCGAGCAGGTCGCTGACCGTGTGCGTCATGCTCACGATGTAGCTGCCGATCGAGGCGGGATCGCGCGTGATCGCGTCGCGGATGACCTCGAACGCCTCCAGCGCCGCCCGCACCGTCTCCGACATCTCGGCGTGGCGCGGCAGCAGCGGGCGAGGGTTTTTCAGCTCGCGCGTCAGGACCTCGAGCCGGGCGGCCTCGTCGAGCGATGCGTAGTCGTCCACGACCCCCGCGGCCGCGAGCAGGTCGGCCACGGCCTCCGTGTGCCGGCGGCTGTGCTGCCGCACGTCCAGCGCGGCGAGGTGGAAGCCGAAGGTGCGCGCGAGCGCACGAAGACGCGCCAGCCGGCCCTCGCGCGCGACGACCCCGAACCCCGCGTCCTCCAGCGCCTGCGCCAGGAGGTCGAGGTCGCGGATGTAGCGCGCCGCGTCGTATTCCTCGGCCGCGCCGGGCGCCCGCGCGATCAGCCGGTCGATCCGGTAGATCATGTGCGTAATGAAGCGCCTGTACGGCTCGTGGCGGAACACGTGGTCGGGAATCGGCACGCGGTCCTGCCCGCGGTCGTCGGCTCCACCGGTCGCCGGATCGAGACCCTCCACGTCGTCGAGCGCGGAGAGCGCCTCGAGGAGCACCCGCGGCGTGGGCACGCGCCGGTCCGACACGCTCAGGTCACGCCGCAGCTCATCCAGCTCGCGCCGATGCAGCTCGAGTGCGACGCGGCGCTGCCGGTCAAGCGTCCACCGAGTGACCTGCGCCGTCACGTTCGGGTTGCCGTCCCTGTCGCTGCCGATCCACGACCGCCAGCGCAGGAACGCGGGCATCTCCGCTGCCGCGGCTTCGCCGTAGTGGCGCACGAGGGCGCGCTGGACATCGCGATGGATCCGCGGCGCCGTCTCCCACACGGTCCCGCGCAGGAAGTGCAGACCCTGCTCGACCTCTTCCTGGACCGTCGGCCGTTCCGGGCGGATCTCGTCCGTGGCCAGGAGCATCGCGATCTGGCCGCGCAGCGCCTCGACCGTCGCCTCCTGCTCCTCCGGCGTGGCGTCCGGCCGGCGCAGGTCGGCGAGCAGCTCCGCCGTCCGACGCTGCTTGTCCAGGATCGACCTGCGCCTCGCCTCCGTCGGGTGCGCCGTCAGCGTGAGCTGAATGTCCAGCATGCGGAAGAGGTCGATGACCTGCGCCAGCGAGAAGCCCATCTCCTTCAGCCGGCCGACCGCCTCGTCGATCGACTCCGGACGGGACTTCCCCTCCGCCAGCGAATGCGAACGCTCCCGGTTGACCCGCAGGATCTCCTGCCGCTCCGCCTGATTGATCAGGTGGAAGAACGCGCTGAACGCGCGCAGCAGCCACCCGATTTCGTCATCGGTGAGACCGCGGATCCGGTCCGCAGCACGTTCGCGGAGGGAAGGATTGTTCTCGAGCGACGCGCGCTTGCAGAGCAGCCGCAGCTCCTCGACCCGCTCAAGCATCGCGTCGCCCGCCTGCTCGCGGATCGCCTGGCCGAGGAGCGAACCCAGCAGGTTAACGTTTTCGCTGAGCGGCCGGGTGATCCCCGTGCCCTCCGACTCGATCTTCAACCCGCGCATATCACCCCATCACGGGCGGCCGCTGCCAGCCCATTGCACGTTCCCCATCTCGTTCGCGTCTGCCATTGCCCGGGCATGACCCGGCAACAGGCGCAGCACGACAAGTTACTTCGCCGCGGCCGCGACCGCACCCGCCGCTCTGACGGTTCAACCCTGCTCGAGCTCGCGTTCGACGGCTTCCCACTCCTCCAGCAGCTTCGCGATCTCCTCCTGCAGGGAAGCTCGTTCCGCTTCCAGCGCGGCGACCTCCTCCGGCGGCGTGCGCTGGAAGAAGCCGGGGGAGCAGTACGCCTCGTCGATCTCCGCGCGGCGCGCCTCCGCCCGTTCCAGCTCCGCGGTCACGCGGTCGCGGCGCTCCTGGAGACGGCGACGCTTATTCGGTGACAGGCCGGTGTCGCGCCCGCGCCCGGCCTTCCCGTTGGCGCCGCTTCCATCTCGTTGCGCAGCCTTTTCGCGCTTCGCCCGGAGCAGCACCGCGTCCGCGTCCAGGTGGTCGTCGCCGCACGCGTGCACATACTCCTCGTAGGTGCCCGGGAAGTCGCGAATCCCGTCCTTCGTGATCTCGATGATGCGCGTCGCGAGTTGCCCCACGAACCATCGGTCGTGTGAAACGACGACGAGCGTGCCGTCATAGGCGAGGAGCCCCTGGACGAGCGCTTCAATGGATTCCATGTCGAGGTGGTTCGTCGGCTCGTCCAGCACCAGCACGTTGGGCCTGAGCAGCATCAGCCGGCTGAACACCAGCCTCGCCGCCTCGCCGCCGGAGAGCGCGCTCAGCCGCTTCTCGCCGTCGTCGCCCGAGAAGAGCATGAGCCCGAGTTGCCCGCGCACGTAGCCGCGGTCCTTGTCGGGACAGTACTCCCACAGCCACTGCTCGATCGTGCGCTCGGACGATTCGATCTGCTCGTGGTGGTCCTGCGCGAAATAGCCGGGGTGCGTCTCGTAGCCCCACTCGACCGTGCCGGCGTCCGCCTCCAGCTCGCCCACCATGATCCTGAGCAGCGTGGACTTCCCGATCCCGTTCGGTCCGAGGATGAAGACGCGGTCGCCGCGCAGCACGTCGAGGTCGACGCCGTGCAGCACCTCGTTCTCGCCGAACGCCTTCCGGATCCCGCGCAGGCGGAGCACCTCGCGACCGCTCGGACGCCGGGGTTCGAACCGGAACTTCGGGTACCGCCGCGAGCTGCCAGGCAGCTCCACCAGCTCCTCCGCCTTCTTTTCGATGAGCCGCAGCCGGCTCTGCGCCTGCCTGGCCTTGCTCGCCTTGGCCCGGAAACGGTCGACGAACTCCTGGTGCCGGGCGATCTCCTTCTGCCGGAGCTCGATCTCCTTCTCCCGCCGCTCCCGCGTGGCGCGTTTCTCTTCCAGGAATTGCGTGTAGTTCCCGTGGTACAGCGTCACCGTGCCGTAATCGACGTCGAGGATGCTGGTGGCGACGTTGTCGAGGAACCGGTGGTCGTGGGAGATCACGACCACGGGCCCGGCGAAGTCCTGGAGGAACTTCTCCAGCCAGCGGATCGAGACGATGTCCAGGTGGTTCGTCGGCTCGTCGAGGAACAGCACGTCCGGCGCGCCTGCCAGGACCTGCGCCAGCAGCACGCGCAGCTTGAACCCGCCCGAGAGCGTGCGCAGCGGGCGCCGGTGCACCTCCGCCGGGATGCCGAGCCCCTCGAGGATCGACGCGGCACGCGACTCGGCCGTGTAACCGTCCAGCCGCTGGATCGTCTCCTCCAGACGGGTAAAGCGATCCGCGTCGAAGTGCTCGTGCGCCCGGGCGAGCAGCGCCTCCTTCTCCACGATCGCGTTCCACAACTCGGGGTTGCCCGCCATCACCACGCCGAGGATCTCCTCGTCCTCGTGGAGGAACTGGTCCTGCCGCAGCACGCCCACCCTGGCCGATTTCGGGATCGAGACAGTGCCCTCCGTCGCGTCCAGGTCGCCCGCCAGGATGTTCAGCAGCGTGGTCTTCCCCGACCCGTTCGCCCCGACCAGGCCGTACCGTTCTCCCCTGTTGAGCTGGAACGAAGCCCCCGCAAAGAGGCACCGTTCACCGAACCATTTTCCGAGATTCGCAATCGATATCATGTCAGGAATCTATCACGACGGGGCGGGACAACTCTACGGCATAGGGCTGGGGCGAGGGCTAAGGCTAGGGCTAATGCCGGTGAAGTCAGGGTTCGCGTGGTCATGCTGCATACCGGTGAGGGCCGGCCCCTAACCAGGCCCATGACGCGTCCTCGCCGGGATCGCGGCCACGCGCCACGAACCCATTGGCCCTAGCCTTAGCCCTCGCCCCAGCCCTTTGCCGTTCAATGTGGCCTTGCCCACGACCGCAGCCCACTGCCACATTGTGCGGCCATGAGCAACCGAATCCTCCTGACCGGCGCTGCCGGCTTCATAGGCAGCCATCTCGCGGAGCGGCTGCTAGCGCGCGGCGACGAAGTCGTCGGCGTCGACAATTTCGACCCGTATTACGACCCGGCCGAAAAGCGCGCCTATCTCTCGCGCGCCCTCGAGCACCCATCCTTCACGCTGGTCGAAGCGGACTGCGCGGAGCTGGACCGGCTCGAAGCCTTGCTCGGTGGCCGCGAGTTCGACGCCGTCGTGCACCTTGCCGCGAAGGCGGGAGTACGACCGTCGATCGCGGACCCGCTGGGCTACATGCGGGCCAACATCGTCGCGACGCAGGCGCTCCTCGAGCTGGCGCGCCGGCGGGGGATCCGTCGCTTCGTGTTCGGGTCGTCCTCGTCGGTCTACGGTGACAGCGAGCGGGTGCCCTTCACCGAGACCGAGAAGGTCGACCGGCCGATCTCACCGTACGCCGCGACGAAGGCGGCGGGCGAGCTGCTCTGCCACAACTACCACCACCTCTACGGGATGAACATCCTGGCGCTGCGCTTCTTCACCG
>DATMSC010000332.1:0-8807 GCA_035565595.1 Longimicrobiales bacterium
GAGCGCCTCGATCGCGGCAACCGTGTCACCGGCAGCCATCAGCGCGTCCGCGGTGAACTCGAACACGCCCGGATGCCAGTCCAATGACGTAGCGGCCGCCAACTCCGCCAGACCCTCTTCTAGACGACCCGCGTTGACGAGCGCGCGACCGAGCTCTGCCCGCAGCCAGAATACGTCCTGCCGGATGA
This sequence comes from Longimicrobiales bacterium, assembly GCA_035565595.1. GTDB lineage: Bacteria > Gemmatimonadota > Gemmatimonadetes > Longimicrobiales > RSA9 > DATMSC01. The sequence goes on from DATMSC010000332.1 coordinate 189, forward strand.
GCGTCTGATACTCCGGCCGGGACGTCGTCAGCCTGCGGCGCTGGTCGTCGGATGCCGACGCAGCCGCGATTTCCCGACGCATGATGGCGAAGCCGGCCTCCTCGAGCGCTGGCGTCCAGGCCAGGCGGGTGGCCACGTTCGCAAGGTCCCACGGATGATACTCGAGGTATCGATCCACCCACGTGAGCAAACGCTCGTGATCCCCGAGCCTGAACGCCATGTTGTACGCGCCCATGGCGATCGTCTGGCGCGCGGGGCCTGGCAGCGCCGAGTCCCACATCGCCGTGAGCTCATCGAGCGCCCTGGCGGGATCATCGTTGTTGTCGTTGAAGGCGTCGTATGCCGGCCAGTAGCTCACTTCCCGGTAGTCGGGATCGGACTCGATGATACGCCGGCGCCACCGCTCGTACCCCTCGCGGTCGTCGACCAGCCGCGCCAGTTCGCTCATGGCGACGATCTCCTGCGTCGAGAGCGTTGCCTCGTGCAGGTACTTCGTTTCGAGCTGGCGGAAGCGCTGGTGCGTCTCGTTGAGGAGGCTGTCCTTTATGGATCCGTCGGCCAGCGAGAAGAGCACCGACGCCCAGGCCCGCCACGCCGACGGGCGGTCCGGGTAGTTGGCGATGATCGCCCTCGCCGCCTGGAACGAGCCTCCCCGCCCGCGGCTCGAGAGGTCTTCCGCGCGGACGCGAAGCGCGTCGAAATTGGGCGTGCCGTCTGCTTCGTAGACGAGCAACTCCCAGAGACGGAACGCATTGTGGTCCACCCGCTGCGCCGCACGGTCTTCCACGGCGAACGTGGCGTAGACCACGCCTTCCGGGAGCTTGAACTCGCCGGTGTACACGCCCTGCCGGTCGAGCACGAGCTCGGTGACGGGGATGTGCGGAACGGAGTAGTCCCAGTGCGTCGGGTCGTCGCCGGTCCGGAACCGGGTGCGCAGGATCAGGCGCTCTTCGCCGCGAAGGAGTGAACCGGGCCGGTACTCGACACGAACGACGTCACCGGCTCGGGGAGCTTCCGGTATGAACCGCAGCTCACTCCGATCCGCGGTGAGCTCCGGCACGCCCAGGAATGTGGCCACGGCACTCAGCGCAACCATGATGATCACGGCTGCGGCTGCGAACCCGGCCAGCGGTCGCTGTCGAGGCGGCGGTATCGTGATGTCGGAGATCGGCAGAACGATCAGGTCACCCTGGTTCCTGCGGGCCAGGATCTGCTGGAGGACTTCCGGCTTCGGGTCATGTGGCGGCAGCTCCCGTGCCGCCTTGTCGATCATCCGGAAGAAGGCAATGGTATTCCTGCACCGGGCGCAGTCGACGAGGTGCGCGGCGACCCTGCGACGACGCTCCTCGGGGAGATTCCCGTCGTGGTATTCGTTGAGGGTACGGAACCGCGGGTGCAGTATTCGCATCAGGATCGCGAGAATATCGACTCGGCCAGGATGATCCTGGCCTGGTGAAACTGATGTCTCGACTGCTTCTGTGAGATCCCCAGGAGATTCGCGACTTCCTCGTGCGGATAGCCTTCAATCCCCCTGAGCACGAACACCATCCGCGGGAGATCCGGGAGCTCCGCCACGAACTGGTCGAACGCGATCGGGTCCGGCTGGACCGTGCTCAGGATTCCGTCCGCTCCCGCAATCTCCGAAGGTACCTCCGGGATCCGGTGCGCTCCAGCAGAAACCGGTCGGAGCCTGCGCGGTCGACCATCGCTCTGCTGCCGCATGCGTATGATGGCGACGCGGACCGTGATCCGCCGCAGCCATGCGTCGAACGGCGTCTTCCCGTCATAGGTCCGCAACGCCGGCGGAAGTCCTACGAAAACGTCCTGAACGACCCTGGCCGCCGCCGTGACCGAGCCGGTAAGCCGGTGAGCCACGGCGAGCATGGCGCCACCGTGGCGCCGGTAGAGAGTCGCCAGCGCTGCCGGGGACCCTGCCCGCGCCTTCCTTACAAGCGCCTCGCTCAGAGGGAACTGGGACACGCCCGCTTTCGTCGTGAGGTCCTGAACGAAGGATCGGCATGGTCGAACCGATCGCGGCCGTGTCGGCGGGGTGACACCATCGTCCTGGCCCGGGCAGTTCCCTACGCCGCACCACAGCGCACGAGGGAGATCGTCGCACGACCCCGCCCTGCATATTAATCGCGGTTTGCAAAATTGCAAGCATTTTCTTGCTGCGACCCTTGTGGCGCACCGCTGGTGACGGGGTCCATCTCCCGATTTCAATGCTGCATGCTGGCAAGAACGAGACCGCTGGTTCGACGGGTGCCGGAATGACGCGTGGGTGACGCCCGAACGGGGTGGCCGTACTCCGGGCGGCCTGCCGGAAAATGGCGCTGAGTGTGAGGGCGCGGGGGTGTCGATGGCTCGCTGGATTGCTCCCCGGCCACGGAGGACTCCGGTGTCCGTGGACGAGGTGCGGCAGACCGCCGCTCACGCCGACCGCGCACGGGGGGTCGCAAAACGAGGGTAACCGGGCATTCTGCAACGGTCGCGGGTGAGTCGCACACGACGGCGAGGATCGAGGCGACCGGGAGAAACCGAATCCCGTGGCCATGCTTCCCTGGCTCCGCCGCGACCATCTGCGGGTGGGAATATTCGGAAAAACGGAGAGAAACCAGGGCGGTGCGTGGCACCCAACGTGTCACCCAAAGCGAAACGGCCCCGCCGGACCGGACGCCGACAGAGCCGTAATTGGTTGATTCATAAAGCGGAGGCGGAGGGACTCGAACCCCCAAGGGCTTGCGCCCGCCGCATTTCGAGTGCGGTGCCTTACCAGTTAGGACTACGCCTCCGGTGCGTCCGGCGCATAACGGTTCGCCGTGACAACCCGTAACTATAGGCGATTCATGCCGCTCGGTCAACTTCCCGGAGCGCCGTCGCCGTGGGCATCAGCGGTCCGGGAAGCGGACCACCTCGCACCCCCGCTGCAGGAAGTTCCAGAACGCTTCACAACTGCCCTGGATCCGGTATTCCGCCGAGCGGATCGAAGGGAACTGACCGACCGTGCCGTTGATCTCGCCGAGCAGCATGGTGCTGCCCGCGGAACTGGACGCATTGGGGATCACGCTGCGGAAATCCCTGAAGTCGATGACAGCGTGCCCGGCCTGATCGACTGTCGCCGAGATCAGCATGCCGGCCGTCGCGGTGGAGAACCAGGAGTGGATGCCCGCCGCGCGCTCCTCCGGCGTCGGGCCGCGCAGCAGCTCTTCCAACGCGGCAGTCAGCACATCGGGGCGGTCGCCGACGTCCCGCGAAACCGGGTACGGCTCCTCGTCGCGGGTGAAGTAGACCAGGATCTCCCGTGGTGCCGGCGGGACGGAGTCGGCGCGGGCGCTGGGGCCTTCCGGAGGGGCCGGCGTTTCCGACGCATTGGCGGTGGCTGCCTCGGTCGAGTCCTGCGCGGGTGCCGACGCCGGTTCCGGCTCCGCGCGGGAACCCGAATCGGGCGCGCCGCACGCCAGCGCGAGCAGGAGCATCCAGGGCGCGCACCGCAGGGAACGCGTCACCATACGGCCACCGTCGAGCTCACGACGCGCCACCCGTCGTCGGTCCCCATCAGCGCCACGCTGATCCTGCCGCCATGCATCGTGGATCCAGCGGTCGCGGGAGTATCGCTGGAGGAACACCACTCCCGGGCTGTCGGGAATCGCGAACCGCGCCACTGGCGCCGCCGGGTACCGGTGCATTCGTCAGGAGATCCTTGAGGAGGCTCATCGTGGCTCCGGGCGTGGAGGTCGCTGCGTGGCCGGCTAGCGGAGGCCGCCGGTCGGTCGCCAGCCACCATCGAAGCACTTTCGCGGCTCGGGTGGTCGCGGTGCGTGCCACGGATGTCTTGTGGGCACCATCGAGGATCGTCGTGCCAGCCACGGGGGTCAAGGTCCATCGGCGCGGGACACGTCACGCATTCAGGGAAGAGACGAAAAAAGCCCGGCAAGGTCACCCTTTGCCGGGCTTCATCGGTCACCGGGTGGCTCCGGTTGCCGAACCACCTCATGAGTCGGGGAGACTGGATTTGAACCAGCGACCCCTGCGTCCCGAACGCAGTGCTCTACCGGGCTGAGCTACTCCCCGAACATCCGGTCCGACGTGCGGACCCTTGTCCCGATACGACGGACGGGGTGGGATTCGAACCCACGAGGGCTGTTCACCCCACACGATTTCCAATCGTGCTCCTTAAGCCACTCGGACACCCGTCCAGTAGACTGCCGGTGGCGGATCACTCGGCCGCCCTGGTGTCCTGTGCCAGGACACGAAACGGAGAGGGTGGGATTCGAACCCACGCGGGCCTTTCGGGCCCGACGGTTTAGCAAACCGTTGCCGTAACCGCTTGGCTACCTCTCCAGTTGCCCCTCCTGGGTTCGAACCAGGACTCTCCTGATCCAGAGTCAGGCGTGTTGCCAATTACACCAAGGGGCAATCCAACGACGGCCTTGGCATGCTGCGCCGGGGCGATCCCGCCCACCGTCTCTCAAAAAACTAATGCAACCCGCTCCGGGCGACAAACCCGGTGCCAATTCCGCGCCACAGAGCGGGAGACGGGGCTCGAACCCGCGACCCTCAGCTTGGGAAGCTGATGCTCTACCAACTGAGCTACTCCCGCAACTCTGCCTTACCGCGAAGGTGCCGTAGCGAAGTCGCCGAAGGCCACTGAGCTACGACCGGAATCCTGCCCTTGCGACGAGGTGGCGCCGCAACGAACGCATTGGCCCCCAGCCCTGGCCTTAGCCCAGCCCTTCGCCGTTCCTGAGAGCCACCTGTCGGACTCGAACCGACGACCCCGTCATTACGAATGACGTGCTCTACCAACTGAGCTAAGGTGGCATCCGGTAAATGGAGCTGAGGGGACTCGAACCCCTGGCCTCCTGGGTGCGATCCAGGCGCTCTCCCAGCTGAGCTACAGCCCCGTACCCGACCTCCGCACCGCGGATCCATGGGCGCGAGAGGACTCGAACCTCTGACCTCTACGATGTCAACGTAGCGCTCTAACCATCTGAGCTACGCGCCCGAACCATGTTACGCCAGCCGAAGGCGACGGAGCCACGCGCCTGCTCCTCCCGTCCCGCCGGATGGTGGGGGTAGGATTCGAACCTACGTAGGCCGGTGGCCAGCAGATTTACAGTCTGCCCCGTTTAGCCGCTTCGGTACCCCACCCGGATTCGCTGTCATGTCGGAGCGGGTGATCGACCGCCTGGCATGCGCCCGGGAGGAGTCGAACCCCCAACCTTTGGATCCGTAGTCCAACGCTCTATCCAATTGAGCTACGGGCGCCCATCCCGCCCCAACCACATGCCCACGACAGGACTCGAACCTGTACGCCGTTGCCGGCACTGGTCCCTCAAACCAGCCTGTCTACCAATTCCAGCACGTGGGCCCGACTGTGTCGAAGGCGTGCAGCCCTCGACGGGTATTCCGGTGCGCGCGGTCGTCCAGCCCGGCGAGTCGCCGCTGGCCACGCCGCCGGTCCATGCTCGGAGAGGGACTCGAACCCTCACGAGGTTGCCCCCACAGGATCCTGAATCCTGCGCGTCTGCCAATTCCGCCATCCGAGCTTTCGGACTGCGCGCGAGTGGAGCTGAGGGGACTTGAACCCCTGACCTCCTGAATGCCATTCAGGCGCTCTCCCAGCTGAGCTACAGCCCCAGATCCCGCACTCGTCTCGGCGGCCGTGCAGGCGAGAGCCTGCAGTCCTCGAGACCGAACCCGCATTGTCAACCAACTGCTGCTACCTGCCACGGGGCTGACGGGACTCGAACCCGCGACCTCCGGTGTGACAGACCGGCACTCTAACCGGCTGAGCTACAGCCCCCTGTGGATACTACCCGGTGCTTCCCGAACCGTCCCCCACACGCCCCCACGGGGAGTCGAACCCCGGCTGCCAGCTTGAAAGACTGGAGTCCTAACCGTTAGACGATGGGGGCCGGCTTCCACGCTGGAGCTCGCGACGGGGATTGAACCCGTGACCTCTTCCTTACCAAGGAAGCGCTCTACCACTGAGCTACGCGAGCGCGATCCGGCTGAAACGCCAGACGCCTCAATACCCCCACGGGGAATCGAACCCCGGTCTTCTGGCTGAGAACCAGATATCCTAGGCCACTAGACGATGGGGGCCTCATTGTTCTCCCGGCTTTGCGCGCCCGGGTGGCGCGTGTCGGTCGCCGGGTTTCGCCGGACACCGGCGCAGTGTTCTGCGTGGTTCGGTCTCCAACTCACCGGCGGCGCGATCACAGGCCCGGAGGGACTCGAACCCCCAACCACCGGTTTTGGAGACCGGTGCTCTACCAATTGAGCTACGGACCTACAGTGGCCGGGGACGGAATCGAACCGCCGACACCGTGATTTTCAGTCACGTGCTCTACCAACTGAGCTACCCGGCCGACACAACACCCTGGCTGTCAACCCGGCCGTGCGACGAAAAACCCGCGCTGCAGTGGCGGCGCGGGCGGAACGGGTCGGGCCGGGCGCGCGAACACCCGGACGACGTCCGGGTCTGCATAGCGGGGGCGGGATTTGAACCCGCGACCTCCGGGTTATGAGCCCGGCGAGCTACCAGACTGCTCCACCCCGCGATCAGAAAGCAAAACCTAACGATCCGTCGCTCAGTCGTCAAGTGCGGATCGGGCGGCGATCGGCTGTGGCTTTCGCGCGCCGAAACCGGTTCCCCGCGACCCGAAATATAACACCCGGGAGCCTGGAAGTCAGCCCCCCGGGCAGGTCGACCGACCCGACACGGGCCTTCGTCCGGCCGCCGGAACCGGCGTGGGGGAGTGGCCGGACGGAGCGGCTCCCCCGTCAGCCGATCACCAGGTTGATGATCCGGTCAGGAATGTAGATCACCTTACGGACGGTGGCACCATCGACGTAGCGCTGGACGTTTTCGTCAGCGAGCGCGGCGTCGCGGGCCGTGGCCTCGTCGAGCCCTCGCGGCACGGCGAGCCGCGCGCGCACCTTGCCGTTGACCTGCACGACCAGCTCCACCGACTCGGTTGCCGTCTTTGCAGGATCGTACGTCGGCCAGACACCGCCCGTGCCGCGTGCAAACAGGCTCGTCTCGTGTCCGAGCCTGTGCCAGAGCTCTTCGGCCAGGTGCGGCGCGAACGGGGCGAGGAGCACGACCAGCGGCTCGACCTCGCCGCGGTTGATGCGGCGGCCGCCTTCCCGCACCGCGTTCAGGTACTCCATCATCGCCGCGATGGCGGTGTTGTAGCGGAGGCCGGCGATGTCCTCGGTGACCTTCCGGATCGTGGCGTGCAGCTTCCGCTCGAGCGCGCCGGAAACGGGTTCGTCGCCGAGCCGGTCTACGGGGACGATGGACTCCCAGACGCGGTGCAGGAAACCGTACGGCCCCTGGAGCCCCTGATCCCGGAAATCGCCGCCTTCCTGGTACGGACCCAGGAACATCAGGTACGTCCTGAACGCGTCGGCGCCCCATTTCTGGATGTACTCGTCCGGGACCACGACGTTGCCACGGCTCTTGGACATCTTCGCGCCTTCCTTGATGACCAGGCCGTGTTTCCGGAAGGTCGCGAAGGGCTCCTCGAAGCCGAGGAGGCCGATGTCGTGGAGCGCCATGGTGACGAAGCGGCTGTACAGCAGGTGCAGCACGGCGTGCTCCTCGCCGCCGATGTACATGTGCACGGGCAGCCACTTCCGGGTCAGCTCGGGATCGAAGGCGACGTCGTCCCGGTTCGCCGACGGGTAGCGGAGGAAGTACCACGCGCTGTCGAGGAAGGTGTCGCTGACGTCCGTCTCCCGGCGCGCGATCTCGCCGCACTTCGGGCAGGGGACGCGATACCACGACTCGACGCGGGCGAGGGGGCTCACGCCGCTCTCGTCCGGCTTGTAGTTCTCGACGAACGGCAGCACGACAGGCAGGTCCGATTCGGGTACAGGGACGGTGCCGCAGCTGTCGCAGTAGATGATCGGGATCGGCGGTCCCCAGTAACGCTGCCGCGAGATGCACCAGTCGTGCAGTCGGTACGTTACCCGCGGCTCGCCGAGCTTCCTTTCCGCGAGCCAACTGGTGATCGCGCGCTTCGCGCTGGCCGAGTCCATCCCGTCGAACTGGCCGGAGTTCACGAGCACTCCGTCATCCACGTACGGTTCGGAAACCGGCTCGGCGGGGTCACTCCCCGCCGGCGCGATGACGCGACGGATCGGCAGGTCGAACGTGGTCGCGAACTCGAAGTCGCGCTCGTCGTGGGCGGGCACCGCCATGATGGCGCCGGTGCCGTATTCCATGAGGACGTAGTCGGCGATCCAGACGGGGATTTCGTCGCCGGTGGCCGGGTTCACGCAGTACCCGCCGGTGAAGACGCCCGTCTTCTCCTTGTCCCCCTTCTTGCGGCTGACCAGGTCGAGCGAAGCCATGCGTGCCCGGTACGCCTCGACCGCCTCCCGCTGCTCCGGGGAGGTTATGCGGTCGACGGCCGGATGCTCCGGAGCGAGCACCATGAACGTCGCGCCGAAGACGGTGTCGGGCCGGGTCGTGAAGACGCGGATGGCCGGTTGCTCGGCGTGGAGCAGCGCGGGCTCGTGCCGGTCCTCCGCGATGCGCCTGCGCGCCAGCGGGAAGACCAGCTCTGCCCCCTCGCTCCGGCCGATCCAGTTCTCCTGCGCCTT
>DATMSC010000333.1:0-3237 GCA_035565595.1 Longimicrobiales bacterium
CGGCCCGAAACTCCCTGATGGCCTCGGTAGCGGCCTGACCGGACAATCTCGTCATCAAGCGAGTTGGACGCTCAGGACCGATACCGATGTGCACGATCAACCACCTACCACCCGAACGGATGACGCCGGAGCAGCGCCGGCGCGAAGTCGCATCCTTGCTGGCCCACGGCCTCGTCCGACTGCGCGAGGCCGGGTTCGCTCAGTCCGCAGGCGGCCCCGCGGAGAGCGAGTTTGAGCTTGGCTTCTCCGGCCACCAGCGCCTTCATAGCCACCCCGTCAACAACACTTTGGAGGAGGCTCCATGAAGGCAAGCACCGTCCCACCCACCCCGCCGAGCGTCGTCGCCCGGATCGCCGGGCTCCCGGATCTCTCGATAGAGGAAATGAGGGAGCTTTGGCGAGAACTCTTCGGCAGCGACAACCCGACGCCCAATCGCCAGTTCATGGAGCGGCGGATCGCGTACAAGCTGCAAGAGATCGAGTTCCGCAAGGTCGATCCCAACCTGCTGGAGCGCAACAAGCGGCGCATCAAGGCCCTGGTGGAGACCGGCAAGGCGCGCAAGCTCGATCGCGACATCCGGCTGATGCCCGGCACCGTGCTCACCCGGGAGTACCAGGGGATCGAGCACCGGGTGACGGTCGCCCAGGACGGGCAGTACGAGTTCGAGGGTAGGCGCTACCCGAGCCTGTCCATGATCGCCCGCGAGATCACCGGCACCCGCTGGTCCGGGCCGCTCTTCTTCGGCGTGAAGGCACCGGCCAAGGCGAAGAATCCGAAGAAGCAGGGAGGTCGGCGATGAGCGAAGCCCTGAAGCGCCGCCTGCGCTGCGCCGTCTACACTCGGAAGTCCACCGACGAGGGGCTCGACCAGGAGTACAACTCCATCGACGCCCAGCGCGACGCCGGCCACGCCTACATCGCCAGCCAGCGCGCGGAGGGCTGGATTCCGGTGGCCGACGACTACGACGATCCCGCCTTCTCCGGTGGCAACATGGACCGGCCGGCGCTCAAGCGGCTGCTGGCCGACATCGAGGCCGGCAAGGTCGACATCGTGGTGGTCTACAAGATCGATCGCCTGACGCGATCGCTGACTGACTTCTCGCGAATGATCGACGTCTTCGAGCGCCACGGGGTCTCCTTCGTCTCGGTCACCCAACAGTTCAACACCACCACCTCCATGGGGCGGTTGATGCTCAACATCCTGCTCTCCTTCGCCCAGTTCGAGCGCGAGGTTACCGGCGAGCGCATCCGCGACAAGATCGCCGCCAGCAAGCGCAAGGGCATGTGGATGGGTGGCGTGCCGCCGCTCGGCTACGACGTCGAGAACCGGCGGTTGGTGCCCAACGAGCGCGAGGCCAAGATCGTCCGCCACATCTTCCAGCGCTTCGTCGAGCTCGGGTCCTCGACCCTGCTCGTGAAGGAGCTGCGCCTCGACGGCGTGACCTCCAAGGCCTGGACTACCCAGGACGGGCGGGTGCGCGAGGGCAAGCCCATCGACAAGAGCCTCGTCTACAAGCTGCTCAACAACCGGGTCTACCTGGGCGAGATCCGCCATCGCGATCAGTGGTATGCAGGCGAGCACCCGCCCGTCGTCGAGCGCAAACTGTGGGACGCTGTCCAGGCGATCCTCGCGCAGAACTCGCGTGTGCGAGGCAATAACACCCGCGCCCGGGTGCCGTTCCTGCTCAAGGGGATCGTCGTGGGAATCGATGGCCGGGCACTCACGCCCTGGTCCACGCGCAAGAAGAACGGACGCATCTACCGCTACTACCTGCCGACGCGGGAGAACAAGGAGCACGCCGGCGCCTCCGGGCTGCCGCGCCTGCCGGCCGGTGAACTGGAGGCCGCCGTGCTGGAGCAGATACGCCGGGTGCTGCGCGCCCCGGCCATGGTCGCCGGGGTGGCCGAGCGCGCCGCCCGGCTCGACCCCTCCCTGGACGAGGCCCAGGTCACGGTGGCCATGACCCGGCTGGATGCGATTTGGGATCAGCTCTTCCCGGCCGAGCAGCAGCGCATCGTGCGGCTCCTCATCGACAAGGTGATCGTCTCGCCGGACGACATCGAGGTGCGGTTCCGGCCCAACGGCATCGAGGTGCTCGCCCTGGAGCTGCGCCCCGAGCCCGCCCCGGAAACCCTTGAGGAGGCCGTGGCATGAATGAAATCTTGATCGACAAGACCGGTCAGCCAGAGGTGATCACCGCGAGCGACGGCAGCCTTACCATCGCTGTGCCGATCCGGATCAAGCGCCGCGGCAGCCGCAAGGCCGTGGCCCTTCCGGACGGCAGCGCTGTCCAGCCCCGTCCCTGGGATGACACGCCGACGCCGATCCAGCTCGCGCTCGCCCGCGGCCACCGCTGGCTGGCGATGGTGGAGTCCGGCGAGGCGCGCACGCTATCCGAGGTGGCCGAGCGCGAGGGGATGGATCGGGCCTATGTGAGTCGGATGGTGAACCTCACCACCCTGGCGCCGGACATCGTCGCCGCCATCCTCGACGAGACCCTGCCGCCGGAGGTGACCCTGTTCGATCTGGCGTCGGGGACGCCGTTGTTGTGGGAGGAGCAGCGGGATCGGCTCATTGGTACGGTGAAAGCGCGAGTCCCACGCTAAGAAACGGAGGCGAGTCCAGAATCCGTTTTCGGCCTTTGCAGCCAATCGAAGCAGGCAGACGTTCAACACTCCGATTCGCGGGCCGCGAACCGGATGTTAGAGGCAGATTACTCGATGAGAGTCTTGATGGCGTTTGCCGTCTCCCTCAATAGCGCTGAGTCCAGCCCCTTCTGGGCATCCTCGGTCGAGATGAATAAGGTCTTGCCCTCAACGAAGCCATTGCGCGCATACCACTCGCGCTTCCAGTCCCAGCCCCGCTTGTAGTCGGGCCTGCTCAGCATCCCGAGGTGTTCCCAGATGATCAGGTCGCCATCGGCCGTCACGAATGAGAAGTCGGGGCGAAGGCGGCCCGGTGCTGCGGTGCCTTCGCAGACGCGCTCGTACTCGTAAGGGATACCAAGCTGGAACAGCATGTTGGCGATGACCAGCTCCGACTTGCTGCGAACCAGGTGGCCCTTCTCGGTTCGATGGATGAGGTGCTCTGCGAACGGCACAGTGTCGTCAGCGACGCGAATGACGCCCTGGAAGATATTCGTGTTCCGGCGCGCCGTCTCCGAGCGCTCCGGTCGCGTGAGGTCGAAGAGGACCGTTGCGTCGTCGCCCTCGATGAGGAGCACGAGCTGCTCGCGTG
>DATMSC010000334.1:0-13611 GCA_035565595.1 Longimicrobiales bacterium
GTTGCGGGCGCGAATCTATCCCCCACTGTCGTCCTGATCCTGGGATTCGCGAACCTCGTGGCCGATGGATTCTCGATGGGGGCGAGCAACTACCTGTCGATCCGGTCGGAGGAAGCCGCACGCGCCGCGGCCGGGCTCGGAGTACGGGAACCCCACGCGCTGCGCCACGGGATAGCCACCTTCGTTGCCTTCAACGTTGCGGGTATCATCCCGCTCCTGGCCTATCTGATCCCGGTCGTAGCGGCCGATCGCTTTCTGGTCACGACGATCTTCACGCTCCTCACGCTCTTCGGCGTGGGCGCGTCGCGCTCGTTCATTACCCGGGTGAATCCGTTCCGGAGCGGGATGGAAATGCTCCTGGTGGGCGGTGCGGCTGCAGCCGTCGCCTACGGCATCGGCGCCTTCATAGCCAATGTAGTCCAATAGTCTCCGGTGTTGAGATTTCAGTGTTCAGTTGACGACCGGCAGCGTTCGTGGGTGTCGGCCTTCAATGATCCCTGACCCGGCGAAGGCGACGTCACAACCTGGAGGCGGTGCATGCACCTGAACACCGAAACTGAACACCGCAACCTCCTACCGCGTCCCCGTCCGGAAGGTGACAGAGGCGTAAGGCGCGAGCGGAAGCTGATCGACGCGCCTGGCCGAGTAGAGATCGTAGTAGAACACGTTCCGTCGGTTGTAGGCATTGATCGCGCCCGCCTGGAGCTCCAGGCGACCGAACGAAAGATCGAAGCCGCGCCTGACCGACAAGTCCAACCTGTGCATGACTGGCAGGCGGGCGGTGTACGGCCGGTCCACGACCATACGGGTCGTGCCCAGGCCTCCGCTCACGTTGTGCAGAGTGTCGGAGTAATCGAACGCCTCGTCGAAGCCGAGCGGGCGTGTGAATGGCAGCCCCGATCCTAGCTGCCACCGTGCCGCGATAGCGAATCCGGCAATGTCGAGACTCCCGACGGCATTGACCTGGTGCCGTCGGTCATGGGGTGGGTGGAACCGCTGGATCGGGTCGCCGAACCACGTGCCGAACTCCCGCTGCGACGCCTCGTACTCTATCCAACTGAATCCGTACCCCACGAAGCCATAGAAGCGCGGCAGGTTCAGTGCAACGCGCGCGTCGACCCCGTAGACCGTGCCGTCCGCGCGCGAGAGATCCGTCTGGAACTGCGGCACGGCGCTCCACTTCGGCACCGGCACGTCCTCGATCCGCTTGTAGTAGCCCTCGATCGCCCAATCCACTGCAGTGCCGTGCGACTGATGCCACCCAAGCACGGCGTGCATGGATCGCATGGGCACGTCGTCCGGGGAGTCGGTCCATGCCATGAACACGGAGCTGACATCGCGCATGTCGCTCGTCCCGACGAGATCCTGCCGGTAGAGACCGAACGCAGCCTCGATTCGTTCAGTGTCGCGACCGAAGGGCGAGAAACTGGCTCTCAGCCGCGGGTCGATGCCTGTGCTTGGTTTTATTGAAAAGACGGCGCCAGGCCTCAACTCCAGCCTGTCGCCGGCGGACACTTCCGCCTCGGCGTATGCGCTCATCATGAAAATGTCGATGGCGCCGCTATTGTTGGCGTACAACTCGCGGAGATCGGAATCCGTGAGCTCGAGCGCCATCTGGTAGCCCGCTTTCACGGGAATCGTACCGATCATGTTCGTGGTGTGCGCGTCGTGCTGGAAGCGCCTGAGCCGGGAGGCGAGGTGCGCTGAGCCGCGACTGACGGCCTCGTTTTCCAGCTTGGAAACGCTGAAGTTGACCTCGACGAGCTTGAGCGCGCTCTCGAAGAGAGCCACGCACCGTCCCCCGAACAGGGTGTTCCGCCAGCTAACGTGCGACGCGGCGTCCTCCGGGTCGATCTGGCCGCGATCGTCGGTGCGGATCAACAGCGCCGAGCAGCGCGTGTCGCCGAGGTCCCTCGAGCTGAACTTCAGGAGCTGGCTGTCGAAGGTGACAGGTTGCCGTTCGCCGAGGAGCGCCTCGCTGGTCTCGTTCACGAGCGACCTCCGCCCCGAGAACAGCCACGTCACTCCGCGGCCAAGCCCGCCCTCGGCGAGCAGCTCTGTCACGAACGGACCCGCGGAGGCCGTGGTACGGAACCCATTGGGATCGCCCTCCCGGATCTGCACGTCCAGCACCGATGAGGTGCGACCGGTGTAGCGCGCGCCGAAGCCGCCCGCATAGAAGTCGACGCCGCTGATCAAATCCTCGGGGAAGACCGAAAACGACCCGACAATGTGGAACGGCTGGAAGATCGGGATCCCGTCGACGAGGATCAGGTTCTCGGCCGCGGTGCCGCCCCGGACGAAGAGGTGGCCGCCGCGGTCGCCGGTCGCCACTACGCCCGGAAGCGTCTGCAGGTAGCCGGCCAGGTCACCGGATCCCGCCGGCACGGGCACCCTTCGCAGGTCCCGCGGCGTCACGCGCTGTCCCCCGAGCGTCCGCACCACCCCGCCGCCGGCCCGCTCCGCGCTGACAATGACGCCCTCGAGCGCGAGCGGACTCTGCTCGAGAGTGAACGACAGCGTCACCCGTTCCCCGGCCGGCAGCGTGACCTCTGCGGTATGCTCTGCGTAGCCGATGAGCTGCGCGCGCAAGATGTAAGTGCCGGGCGTGATCCCGCCGATCTGAAAGAACCCGTTCCGGTCGGTAACGACCGCGTACCGCGGACCGCCTTCGGCCTCCAGCACTACGGACACGCCCTGGAGCGGGGTCCCCGTATTCGCTGACGTGACCAGCCCCTGTATCGCCGATTGTTGGGCCTCGGCGGACTGCGTCGTCACCAGGGCAATGACCACCGCAATGACGGCCGCGGGAATAGCCGACGATACCCGTGCCAGGCAACGCTGTGCGACGCCGGAACACGTATCGAGCGCGTGTCTCAGCATGGCCCCACCCGTTGCAGCACGATGTCCAATGACGCACGCTCACCCGGCGCAAACGTCAACGTATCGGTGTGCACGACGAATTGCGGAAACGCACCGTCTGCCGGCGGAATGTGGTTTTCGTGCGGATGACTCACCCGTAGCGCGTATTCACCGGCATCCAGCCCCGCGATACGGTAATCACCGTCGAAGCTCGTGGGCGAGGTGCGGATCCGGCGGTGACCGCTGGCGGTTGGCGTCAACGCTTCCAGGCGCACCGAGGCATCCGCGAGCGGCAAATCGGCGCAGCCATCTCGGATCGTACCGGTGATCATGGCCTTACTGTCATCGTAGGTCAGAACGCACGACGGCGGTATCGGCTCAGGCCCGGTGAACGTGCAGTACTCGTACGGCACGAGCTTGGTCAGCACTCCACCCAGGTAACCCACGGCGCCGTCCACGTTGGCAGGGAGGCTGGCTCCCTTGAGGGCAGTGCCACGAAAGTCGAAGCCGGCGGGCCATGGCGTGCCACTCGCGACGATCCAGAGGTCCAGCCGTTCCGCGACCTGGCTCCCGCGACACTCGTCGATCACCGCCCCGTAGATCTTCGACACGGGGACGAAGTACTCCGGACCCTCATTGTCCTCGGGAATGTCGAATCGGACCTCCTGCATGAGGCGGTACTCCGGGCATGGCGGCCGCAGCATTGCGTGCAGGCGGACGAATGCGAGGTGGTCCACGCCTTCCACCCGCACCGCATCCATGGGTCGATTGAAGAGTGTAGGCGTGGTCCCCGTATTGATCGCAACGCTGACGGCGTAATCGTTCGGAATGGGGAGTGTGGCAGTGGCGATTTCGCCGTTGGGTCCCACGGCAGTGAAGCGGTACGTCCGACCCGGGATGATCGGGTCCGTGGTCCAGTAGTTGTGGACCATTGCGCCATCCGCTTCGATATCCTCCTCCTGCGGATACGGATAGACGAAGAGCGAATCGCGCACGTCGAGCGTCCTGCCGGTCCCCACCTCTTCGAGGGTTACCGACACCGCAAACGGCTCCGGTGAGGTCAATATCGACTTGCGGAGCGGCATCACGCGGATCCACTGCGTATCCGCTGACGCATCGAGATGCCCGAAGACCGAGAAGTGGCGATCGCTTGCGGCTATGGGCTCGAACGTGTCATCGCACGCTGCAAGCAGTGTCAGGAGCGAACAAAAGGAGATGAGTGCACGGGCGCGCCACGGCTGGCGCCCCCCCGGAGCTCTCCGGAGCGTACGCACCGATACTCTTCCCATACCTTCGTCGCGACTGGAGCAGGGCCTCACCGCCCGATCCCCGATTCCGTGGCTAGAGACGCACGAGGGTGAGTTGTTGCAACAGGCTGGCGTTTCGTCAAGCCGAAGCGCCGGGCGCCGGCGTCCGGCCCTCAGCGGACGCCCGGCCTGCGTCCCGCAGCACGCACGAGTCTCATCGCCTGCCCGATCACAGCCGGCGCGATGGCCAGCGGCACGATCACGAACCAGTCGCGCATTCCCAATGGCTCGAGTTGCAGCACAGCGGAGAGCGGCGGCCAGTACACCGCAATGAGCTGCAGCCCCAGCGACACCGCGACGGCGGCGAGCGCCCACCCGTTGGAGAACATGCTCTGCGCCTTCAGCACCGCGGAGTTGCTGCGTGCGTTCCCCAGGTGGAAGATCTGCGCGAGCGCCAGGGTCATGAAACTCACGGTGACGGCGTGGGAGGGAACTGCGCCCGGACGGGTGAGCGCCCAGACGAAGGCGCCGAGCGTCGCAGCCATGATCAGCGCCGAGTACAGGCCGATCCGGGTAATGAAGTCGCGGGACAGGATCGCCGCATGCGGATCGCGAGGCGGTTGCCGCATCACATCCGGCTCCGCCGGCTCGAGCGCCAGCGCCAGCGCCGGGAACGTGTCGGTCACCAGGTTCAGCCACAGGATCTGAAGCGGAAGCAGCGGCAGCGGCAGGCCGGCCAGCCCGCCGATGAGGAGGACCAGCACCTCCGCGAGGTTGCAACTGAAGAGATAGAAGACGAACTTGCGGATGTTGTCGAAGATGACGCGGCCTGCCTCGATCGCCGCGCCGATGGTCTGGAACCTGTCGTCCTGGAGCACGACGGCCGCGGCCTCCTTCGCTGCATCCGTCCCGCGCATCCCCATCGCCACCCCGATATCCGCCTTCTTGAGCGCCGCGGCGTCGTTCACGCCATCACCGAGCATGGCCACGATCTCGCCGTGTTCCTGGAGCGCAGCCACGATCTTGAGCTTGTCTTCGGGGCTGACCCTGCTGAACACGCCGACGCGGGCGACGCGTTCGACCAGCTCGCCGACCGGGAGCGTCTCCAGCGTGCGGCCATCCAGAGTCTCCTCGCCGGGCGCCAGGACACCCAGGTCGCGGGCAATGGCCGCCGCGGTGATCTCCTGGTCGCCGGTGATCATGACTGTACGGATCCCCGCCTCGCGGAACCGCCTCACGGTCTCCTCGACACCGGGCGCCGGCGGGTCGATGAGCCCGACGAGGCCCACGAGCGTCAGCTGCGTGAGTGCGTCCTCCGCGGGCTCGGGCACAGCTCCGAAAGCGAGCGCAAGCACGCGCAGCCCCCTGCCGGCGAGGCGCGTGTTGATGTCGAAGAGCGCCTGGCGCGCCGCGTCGTCGAGCG
Organism: Longimicrobiales bacterium; assembly: GCA_035565595.1. GTDB lineage: Bacteria > Gemmatimonadota > Gemmatimonadetes > Longimicrobiales > RSA9 > DATMSC01. The sequence goes on from DATMSC010000334.1 coordinate 5,533, forward strand.
GCCTGCCGGACAGCGTTGTACTGCAACGTTTCAGCACCCGCGCCGGCGCGCCCTTCACGTAGGCCATGGTGCTGCCGTCGGGCTCACGGTGGAACGACGCCAGGAACATGCGTTCGCTCGAGAACGGCACCTCACCGATCTGCGGTCGTTCTCGCAGCAGCGACGACCTGTCGATTCCGGCCTTGCGCACGCCGGCAGCGAGCGCGGCGTCGGTCGGGTCACCGCGTGCCGCCCAGCCGTCATCGCTTTGAAAAACGTCGCCGCGGCTTGCGAACGACGCCGTCCGAAGCGCGAGTGCGACGTCTTCGTCGCGGAGCGGGTCGATAGCGCTTCCCTGTTCGAGGAATTCGCCTTCGGGGGTGTAGCCGGAACCGGTGATCGTGATTTCGCGCCCGTCGATCCACAGGTCGGTCCAGGTCATCTGGCCGGCGGTGAGCGTGCCGGTCTTGTCGGTGCAGATGACCGTCGCGGAGCCCAGCGTCTCGACAGAGGGCAGCCGCCGGACGAGCGCACGGCGTCTGGCCATGCGCCGCACACCCACGGCCAGAGCGATGGTCGACACAGCCGGCAGCCCTTCCGGGACGGCCGCGATGGCGAGGGCGAGGCCGGTCTCGATCATGCGCCCGAGCGGCATTCCCTGGACGACGCCGATCACCATGACGAGTGCGGCAACGCCGAGCGCCAGCACGATGAGCCGCCGGCCCAGGCTGTCCAGGCGGTGCTCGAGCGGCGTGCGCTCGTCGGGGATCGAGGCGACCAGCCCGCCGACTCGCCCCAGCTCGGTCGCCATCCCGGTCCCGACCACTACGGCCCGGGCGCTCCCGGCAACCACCGTCGTCCCCTTGTAGAGCATGCTCGTCCGCTCGGGGAGCGGCGCCATAACGTCGACGGGGTCGGCGCGCTTGTCTACCGGCAGCGACTCGCCGGTGAGCGCAGCCTCCGTCGTCCTCAACTCGTGCGCTTCGAGAATACGGGCGTCAGCCGCGACCGCCTGCCCCGCCTCCACTTCGAGGATGTCGCCAGGTACGAGCGTCGTGGCTGCGACATCCATGATGACGCCATCGCGACGCACGACGGCGCGGGGCACCTCCATCCGCGAGAGCGCTTCCATCGCGCGGCGGGCGCGTAGCTCCGTGATGAAGCCGAGCGCGGTATTGATCAGGAGGACGACGCCGATCGCCGCCGAGTCCAGCGGATCGCCAACGAGATGCGCGATTGCGGCTGCGGCCAGGAGGAGCGCAACGACTACGCTGCGGAGCTGGTCGAGCAGGATCCGCCACGCGGACGCGGGTTTGACGGCCGCGAGCTGATTGGGGCCGAACTCTTCCAGCCGGCGTTCGACCTCGTCGGCCGTCAGCCCCTCCGGACGCGACCCGAGCTCCGCCAGGATCTCCGACGCAGGCCGGGCGTAGGCGTGGGCCACCGGTGTCACCAGCACGGCATCCGGGCCGGTGGGACGCGGCCGCTCGACCCGGGTCGGACTGGCGGCCCTGTGGCCACCCGGCTCAGGTGGCGGAGCCCGGTCCGGCGAGGGTTCGGTCGGCGAGTCAGACATCCGGTTCGTCCGGTACGGGTTCGGCAAAGCGTCTTCCCATCGCACCGGATGGTACGCCTCGGGCGTGCGCAGTTCAAATCGTAGCACGAGCCATGCGACGACCACTGGAACGGCATGGTGACGCAAGGGTAGCCGATGGGCGCAGGGACGCCTCGCCCCCGCCCGCCCGGCACTCCGCCGGCCGGCAAGTTCATGACCGGAAGCTCCGGCCGTCCGAAGGGACACACGGGGTCCCCGCGGCCGCCAGCCTGAAGACTTCGAGAATCTTGGCGTCACAGCAACCCAGCCCGTCAGGACCGAACCCGCGGCGGCGTCGCGACCCGGGTTCGACGACCCTACCATCCGAGCCGGCCGTGATCGGCCCGCGGGAGGTGCTCGTTGCCTTCAGCGGGCTCCTCCTGGTCCTGCTCCTTGCCGCGCTCGACTCAACGATCGTGTCGACGGCGCTCCCCACGATCGTCGGCGAGCTGGGCGGGCTCGACCGCCTGGCCTGGGTCGTCACGGCATATCTCCTCGCGCAGACCGTCGTCACGCCGATCTACGGGAAGCTCGGCGACCTGTACGGCCGAAAGCGAATTCTCCAGTCTGCAGTGCTGCTGTTCCTCCTCGGCTCCGTGCTGTGCGGCGCGAGCCAGTCGATGGGGCAGCTCATCCTCTTCCGCGCGATCCAGGGGCTCGGCGGCGGCGGCCTGATGGTGACGGCGCAGGCGGTGGTTGGCGACATCGTCGCTCCCCGCGAGCGTGGCAAGTACCAGGGGATCTTCGGCGCCGTCTTCGGCGTGGCCAGCGTCGCCGGTCCACTCCTGGGCGGGTACTTCACGACCCATCTATCGTGGCGGTGGATCTTCTACATCAACCTGCCGCTGGGGCTGGCCGCGCTCATCGTGATCGCGTCCACGCTGCCTCGCCTCGCCGGGCGGGCGCGTCGGTCGATCGACTACGTGGGCGCTGCGCTCCTCGCCGCCACGCTGAGCGCGCTCGTCGTGCTCCTGGACCTCGGCGGCGTCGCGTTCGCATGGAGCTCGGCACCGATTCTCACCCTCGGCGCGGTCGCCATGCTCGCCCTCGGCGGGTTCCTGGTGGCCGAGCTGCGCGCTGAGGAGCCGGTGCTCCCACTGCGACTCTTCGGCAACCGCACCTTCGCGCTCGCCGCCGCCGTGGGGCTCATCGTGGGGCTGGCGCTCTTCGGTTCCGTGACCTACCTCCCGCTCTTCATCCAGGTCGTCAACGGCGCCTCGCCCACGGAGTCGGGGCTGCTCATGGTACCGATGATGGCCGGGATGCTGCTCACGTCGATCGCTTCCGGACAGCTGATCAGCCGGTGGGGCCGGTACAGGGTGTTTCCCATCGCGGGCACCGCGGTGATGAGCTTCGGTTTGTTCCTGCTCTCGCGCATGGACGCCGGGACGACGATTGCCGGGGCGTCGGTCAATATGCTGGTGCTCGGGCTCGGGATGGGGATGGTGAATCAGGTCCTCGTCATCGCGGTCCAGAACACCGTCGACTACCGGGACCTCGGCGTCGCGACCTCCGGCGCCACTCTCTTCCGCCTCATAGGCGGGTCGCTCGGGACCGCCGTGTTCGGCGCGATCTTCGCCTCGGGGATCGCCAGGTACATGCAGCGCGAGATGCCGGCCGGCGGTCCGGACTTCGCCTCAGCCATGTCGATCAGCCCCCACGCACTGGCCGAGCTGCCGGCCGGGCTGCGCGAGATCTACGTCGAGGGCTTCGCGACGTCGCTCTCGACGGTGTTCCTGGCGGCCATGTTCGTCGTGGCCTTCGGTTTCGTGTTGACCTGGCTGCTTCCCGAGCCGACCCTGCGCGAGACCGTCGCAGCCGCGGCCGGAGATGTCGGTGTGGAAGCGGAGCGGCTCTTCCCGCTTCCGACGGATTCGGACTCGATCTCGAAGCTCGAGCGTGCGCTCTCGCTTCTGGCTGACCGCTCACTGCGACGTGAGTACATCGTAGGTGTGGTCGAGCGGGCCGGCGTCGACCTCAGCCCGGGCGCGGCGTGGCTGCTGATCCGTTTCGCGAGCAACCCACGGGTCGCACCGACCGAGCTGGCGCGAAGGTACCGTGTCTCGCCAGAGCAGCTCGAGGCCGCCGCCACCGAGCTGCGCCAGCGCGGACTCGTCACGTTGGAGCGCGGCGCCGGCGGCGAGCCGGACCGGCACTCGCCTACGGCTGCGGGCCAGGCTATCCTCAAGCGACTCCTGGACGCGCGCCGCGACCACCTCGCCGCCGTAATCGCCGAATGGCCGCCCGAGTTCCGCGAGGCCATTGCCGCCCGGCTGGGCGACATCATCCGCGATTCCGGCACTGGCGGCACCGCCCGCGCGTCCTGACGGTGCCGACCCCGGAGGCTCCGGGGCCGGCACGCCACCAACACCACCTGCAATGTCGGTCGCACGGCCGGGTGAGCCTGCCGACGGACACAACCGAAAGGAAGCAAGCATGTCGGGGACGTACCTGCTGGAGCCCAATCCCGAGCTCGATCTGGTGCTGGAGCGCATTATCGACGTGCCGCCGCACCTCGTCTGGAAGGTGTGGACGGAGCCGGAACATCTGAAGCCGTGGTTCACGCCGAGGCCGTGGACGACGCCGGAGTGCGAGATCGACCTGCGCCCCGGCGGGATCTTTCGGACGGTCATGCGCTCGCCGGAAGGTGACGAGCACGTTGGCACCGGCTGCTTCCTCGAGGTCGTGCCCGAACGCCGGATCGTCTGGACCGGCGCGCTCCTCCCGGGTTTCCGCCCGACGCCGACCCCGGAGATGGCGTTCACCGCGGTCATCTCGATGGAACCGCACGGGACCGGGACCCGTTACACCGCCACGGTCTACCACCGCAATGCGGAAGAGCGCGCGCGACACGCGGCCATGGGATTCCATGAAGGGTGGGGCGCGGCGCTGGACCAACTCGTCGCCTATGTGAAGGAGCTCCAGGGAGGCGGTGCGTAAGCGCCCGCTACGGCGAGCCGCTCATCCTGCGAACGCCCGGGCCACGAGCTCGTAGGACCGGAGCCGTTCCGCGTGCCCGTGGACCATACACGAGACCATGACCTCGTCGGGCCCGTGCTCCTTCACGAGCTGCTCGATCCGCTCCCGCACGGTCGCCGGCGACCCGGCGATCAGTCGCGCCCGGTTTTCCCGCACCACCCGCCATTCCACGGGCGAGTAGGCGTGCGCCCTCGCCTCTTCGGGCGAAGGCAGGGGCGCATATTCCCCCCGCCGCAGCCGCACCCACGCCAGGTCCATGGACGAGGCGAGGTAGTCGGCCTCATCGTCCGTGGGCGCGCAGACCACTGAAGCGCCGAGGATCACGTGCGGACGTTCGAAACGCTCGGAGGGCGTGAACGACTCACGGTATGCGGCGAGGGCGGGGCCGGGTGGCGTGGGGCTGAAATGGGTCGCAAAGCCGTAGCCGAGCCCCATGCTCCCGGCCAGGCGGGCGCTCGCGCCGCTCGAACCCAGCACCCAGATCGGCGGTAGCTGGACATCCGCCGGGACAACGCGCACGCCGTAGAACGGGTGACCTTCCGGAAAATCACCCCGCGACAGGTGGATCAGCTCTTCCAACATCTCCGGGAAGCGCTCGGCGTCGAACGGCCGCAGCGCTCTGGACGTGGCCGGGTCCGTGCCCGGCGCGCGGCCGATCCCGAGGTCGATCCGCCCGGGGTAGAGCGCCTCCAGCGTGTGGAACGCTTCGGCAATCCGGAGTGGTGCGTGATTGGGGAGCATGATGCCGCCGGCACCCACGCGAATTTGCGACGTGGCACCCGCGACGTGGCCGATCAGGATCTCCGGCGACGAACTGGCGATCCCCGGCATCCCGTGATGTTCGGCGAGCCAGAACCGGACGTACCCGAGCGACTCCGCGAGGCGCGCCAGCTCGACCATATTGCGGAGTGCGCGTGTCGCGGTGTATCCCGTCCCGACCGGCGCCAGCTCCAGCACCGAAAGGTTGACCTTCTCGCGGCTCATTGCGCGCCAGGCCTGCTCTGGCCGCTCTCCGGTTCATCCTCCCTGGCGCGCGCATCGAGCTCGGCAGCGATACTCTGGAGCACCTGGACGAAGGTCTCGACTCTCTGTGCGCCCTGGACCTTCCAGCGTCCCTCGAAGATGTAGGTCGGCACCGCCTGGATCCTCAGTCTCCTGGCCCTGTCAATGTCGAAACGGGTGTCGTCCAGCCCTTCCCCCGAGGTGAGATAGCTGGTCACGCGGGAACGGTCGAGACCGGACGCCACGGCCAGCTCGGTGAGGAGGTGGTGGTTGGAGACGTCGCCGCCGTGGCAGAAGTGGGCGGCGAAGAGCGCCTCGACGAGCGCCGCCTGGGCGGCAGGACCGTACTCGGTCAACGCGAGCCTGAGGAGGCGGTGCGCCTCCAGCGTATTTACGGCTACGGCGCGTGACCAGTCGATTTCGATCCCCTCTTCCTTCGCGACCTCACCAACTCTCGCCATCATCGGTCCCGCGGCGGCGCCGAACTGCCCCTGCAGGTATGTCTTCAGCGGCATCGGGCGCGCGGGTGCGTCCGGGTGCAACTGGAAGGGTCGGTACACCACTTCGACCTCGGGTGCCCGCGCGTGCTGCGCGAGCGCCCGCCGGAACCGCCGGGACCCGATGTAGCACCATGGGCAGACGATATCCGAATAGATGTCGACCTTCATGATCCACCCGACAGCCGGCAGCGAGATCGCGACGCCGCAGTTGACGCAGGGTGCCTCGGCGGCACGCGAGTTTCAGCGCTGCGCGATGATCTTCCGCGAATCAGACCGGCAGCTCCGGGGCTGCCTTCCTTCGGTTCGCGAGGATCCTGTCAACGCCTATGGTGCCGCCGCCATTTGCGGCGATGTAGGAGAAGACGAGGGCGAAGAAGAGCGGCACCTCCCCTCCGTTCTGGATCGGGAATCCGCCCTGCCCGTGGTGCACCAGGAAATACGCCGTCACCATCTCGGCCGCGAGCACGAGAGCAACCGGGCGAGTCAGGAGTCCGAGGATCAGCGCCAGGCTGCCGAAGACTTCAAAAATCCCGGCGAGGCCGAAGATGGAGAAAAGATTCGCGGTGCCGCCCTGCCCGTCCACCCCGCCGAGCAAGCCGAACAGCTTCTGTACGCCGTGCTGCAGGAAGAGCAGCCCCGCACCGATGCGCAGGACGGTGAGCGTTCCCCCGCGGAGCAGCTTCGCACCTGCCGCAGACCTTGTTTCTGCCGTCGTCGAAATCATCCCGCTCCTCACGTCTTTTCCCTACCCGGGACGGACCATGTGTACACTGGCGGGTTCCGCCGGCGACGCCGTGTCCGGAAGCCGCGCCCGATAGGTACCCGACCCTCAGAGGGGCGTTCCTCGCCGCCGCTGGCACGCGTCTCGCCCACGGGCGAGCCGGACTTTCACGAGGAGGACGAAATGCCGGAACCGAGACAGGTCGTCGAAGAGTGGCTGGACGCGTTCGAAGCGCTGGATATGGAGCGCGTGATGGCTGCTCTCGCGGACGATATCGTCATCGAAACCGAGTCGCTCGGAGAACCGATCCGCGGGCGCGATACCGTGCGGGGGCTGCTCGAGGAAGGGTTCGGTGCGTACGAAGCGATAGACGTCGACCGCCGGTTGGTCGTGGCGAGTGGTGGCGATGTGGCTGTGCTCCTCTCCATGCGGGTCCGTTTCGGCGACGACGTAGTAGTCCTGGGCGAAACGCTCCCGACGCGCGGGAAGGACGTCCGGATCGCGGGGGCGCTCTTCGCCAGCGTGGACGATACCGGCAGGATCCGTCGCATCGCGCGCGTCCGAGACACGCTGAGTCTCATCCTGCAGCTCGGGATACCTGCCGAGCAGGCCAACCGCTTGATGGACAGGGTCGAACGTAGGGTCGGAGAACGCCGCCCGCGCGCGGCGTGACCTGACTTAGCCAGAGGCGGCGGCCCCATCCCCCGATTGATTTCCACGCGGGCCGCCGCTAGTATCTCTCGGACCTCTGCCGTTCCAACCGCCGCACCTGACCGCGGGCGTGGACCCAGAGCCATACACGTTGGCCGCGCCACATGCTCGTCCCGAAAATACTGACTACCCTGAAGGGGTACGATCGACGTCAGTTCACCACTGACGTCACCGCCGGCATAATCGTCGGCGTCGTTGCACTACCACTCGCCATCGCGTTCGCCATCGCGAGCGGTGTGACCCCGGACCACGGGCTGTACACCGCGATCATCGCCGGCTTCCTGATCTCGCTGCTTGGTGGATCGCGCGTCCAGATCGGCGGACCGACTGGCGCGTTCGTCGTCCTCGTGTACGGCGTCGTCCAGCAGCACGGGCTGGATGGACTGTTCCTGGCCACGCTGATGGCTGGCGCGATGCTGGTCATCATGGGGCTCGCGCGCATGGGCGCGGCGATCAAGTTCATCCCCTACCCGGTCGTGACGGGATTCACGGCGGGCATCGCCGTCATCATCTTCTCGACGCAGGTCAAGGATCTGCTGGGGCTGCAGATGGGCGATGTCCCGGCGCAGTTCGTGGAGCAGTGGCGGGCGTAC
>DATMSC010000335.1:0-16566 GCA_035565595.1 Longimicrobiales bacterium
CCGTGCCCGGTCATGTAGAGGTACGGATACGACCAGATCCGGGGATCCGTGAGCTTCATGCTGACCGGCCGGTCCGCCACCGGGATGCCGGTCTTCTGGCGGATGTATGCGAGCAGGTTCGGCAGCCCGGACGGATTCGCGTACCAGTCACCGCCGCCGTCGTACTCGAGCTGGACGATCGTGAACTCCGGCGCCTGTGCCGGCGCTGGCGCCGGCAGCGCGATCGAAAGGATGGCGCCGGCCAGCAGCAACGACGTCAACAGTCTCATCCAGCGACTTCCTTCAATATGGCTTGAACCACGTCGTACGCCCGATTGCGTGAGGTGCCCAGCCGTTTCGCCAGTTCACGGGCCGCTGCACTCGGGCGCATCCCCGACGAGAGCAGCGTACGGGCAAGCTCCTGGGCCTCCGTGCCTTCGGCGGCCGCCGCATCGGCTGGAGCGGCGCGACCGGCCACCATCACCACGATCTCGCCGCGCGGGGGGGTCTCACGGTAATAAGCGGCCACCTCCGCCAATGTTCCCCGTCGAAACTCCTCGTGTAGCTTCGTGACCTCCCGCGCCACGACCACCCGTCGGTCCGGCCCGCATGGACCCGCGAGCTCGTCCAGGAGGGCAACGAGCCGCCCCGGAGCCTCGTACAGGACGGCAGTGTGGTCCAGCCGGGCCACGGTATCCAGAAGCTCACGGCGACGACGACCGCCCCGCGGCAGAAAGCCGTAGAACGTGAACGGCTCCGGATCCAGCCCCGACGCCACGAGGCTGGCGAGCAATGCCGACGCGCCCGGCACCGGCACCACTTCGTACCCGGCTTCCACGACTTTCCGCACGATCCGTGCGCCCGGATCCGAGAGGAGCGGCGTACCCGCATCCGAAACGAGAGCCAGCTCCTCGCCGGCCGCGAGCCACTCCAGAATACGAGACGCGCGCTCCACCTCATTGTACGCATGCAGCGAGACCATCCGCGTACGAATTCCATAGTGGCGCAGGAGGACGCCGGTTCGGCGTGTATCCTCCGCCAGTATCCGTGAAACGCCGGACAGGACCTCCTCGCCACGGTGGGTGAAGTCGCCGAGATTCCCGATGGGTGTGCTTACGATATATAATCGTGACATGGGCTTATGCCAATGGGTCAGGTGCGGGCGACCACGGTTCTCAGGGTATCCCGTCGGTTGGCGGCGAGGCGGGCAGCGCGGCGCCCTCGCCCCGGCAACCGCCACCCGGCCGATACGCTACCGCACATCGCCGGTCCGGGTCCGCCGGTCGTCACGCCGCCCGTGCCGCAACCCCCGTGGCGGGCCGCTGGGGCCGACCGTTCTTGCCGAATTGCGACCTCCTGTGGAGGCGCAGGGCGCCGAAATGCGAGCGCGCAACCGGCTAGCCGATTGCGCGCTCCTGCCCAGCTCGACCCGGTGGCACCGGGTCGTCCAACCCTTCGCTACGGAGATCAACCCAGGTGCTGCTGGATCCTGCGTTCGATCTGCTGCTTCGGGACGGCGCCGACAACCGTATCCACAACCTTGCCGTCCTTGAAGAAGATCAGCGTAGGGATCGACCGCACGCCAAAGCGGGTGGCCGTCTGCACGTTGGAATCCACGTCCAGCTTGGCGACCTTGACCTTGCCGTCGTATTCTTCTGCGAGCTGCTCGAGGATCGGTGCGATGACGCGGCACGGGCCGCACCACACCGCCCAGAAATCGACGATCGTAAGCCTGTCCGCGCCTTCGACCTCGTCAGCGAAGTTGGCGTCCGTGACTGTGATCGGCTTGCCGTTGTCGGCCATGTCTTCCCCCAGAGTGTTCCGGCTCCGCACCGCATCGACGTGACGGGCCGGGCGTTGGCTTCACGAGGTCGCACACGGTGCAAGAACCCGACCCCCTCACGACCATGCGCCACCTCCCTCTAGATCACGTCGGCATCGCTGTCCCCTCGCTCGAAATCGCGATTCCGACGTATGAGCTCCTGACCGGCGCGCGCCACACGGATCCCGTGCGCGTGGACTCCGAAGGCGTGATCCTCACCTTCGTCGGCACGGGCATCGGCCGCGTGGAGCTGCTTCAGCCCACGTCGCCCGATTCAGCGGTCGCCCGGTTCCTGGAACGCCGCGGCCCCGGGCTGCACCACCTGGCCTACCGCGTACCCGACATCGAAACAGCGTTGTCGGATCTCACGGCTGCCGGCCTGGAGACGGTCGGCCGGGCGCCCCGCATCGGTGCGCACGGCCACCGCATTGCGTTCCTCGACCCCCGTTCGACGGGAGGCGTCCTCATAGAGCTGGTCGAGGAAGCTGTCCCGCCGCGCCATCCGGACGCGCAGGCGGGTTGAGACTTCAGCCCGTCGCAACGGCCTCGCCGGGGCGAGGGCCATCACTACGGGCTGATCAAAGGTAACCCCCGGCACAAGGGCCCGCCGGCGGGGTCAGGGGCGGTTGGTGATCGCCTCTATGTCGAACTGCTCGACGACCCACCCATCCCGACCCGTCACCACGGTGAACGGCACGGGGATCCACTGGCCGTTCATCAGCAGCCGGACGAATACCTGCACCGCTTCCTGCGACCGGCCCGGTACCGGCGCCGCGCGCTCGATACTGAAGTCCTGGTGCCGCAGCACCGAAGCGAGCGCGAACATCCGCTGCTCCACGATCGAACGCGGGTCCAGGCGGAACGTCGATCCATCACTCGTTCCGAAAAGGCGGCCCATCCCTTCCAGATCGTTCGCGTTCGCCGCGCGCAGGAACTGCTCGACGATCAATGTGGGCTGCACTGCGCTCGCGGTCGCCGCGGGCGGCGGTGTCACGGGCACGGTGCGAGTCACGCACCCGGCCGCGAGCACAAGACCGGAAAGGGCAATGAACGCGACGACGGCGCCGCTGTTCGCAAACCTCGACATTCACCTTCCTCCAGGCGAGCCGCCGGTGCGCCACCGGCGAGGCCGGTGAGATCGCCAAAGACTAGACACGCCCTACGGCACGTGTCAAGCAACGGCTTACACTGCACCGGCTTTCGCCATATCCCATCCGGCGGGCGCGGCGCCCGGCACCCGGGCCGCGGCGCCGCGTCGCTCCAGCGCGGACAGCTACGACGACTCCGCCCGGCGGAATTCGAGCCTCGGCGCCGAGTCCTCCCGGTCCACGATGATCGTGTCGCCCTCCGAGAACTCCCCTTCCAGCACGCGGAGCGCGAGCGGGTTCAGGATCAGCCGCTGGATCGCCCGCTTGAGCGGCCGGGCGCCGAACGCCGGATCGAAGCCCTCCTCGTCGATCAACGCCTTCGCCGCGGGCGTGACGACCATCGTCATCTTCCGCTCGGCCAGCATCCGCTCGACCCGCTCCAGCTGCAGGTCCACGATACGCGACAGCTCCTCCGCCCCCAGTGGCCGGTAGACGATGATGTCGTCGATACGGTTCAGGAACTCGGGCCGGAACGCGCGCCGCAGCTCGGCGAGCACCCGGGCCTCGACCTCGGTCCAGTCGGCGCCGGGCGGCTGCTCGAGGATGTACTGGCTCCCCAGATTCGACGTCATGATCAGGACCGTGTTCCGGAAGTCCACGGTCCGCCCCTGCGAATCCGTTAGCCGCCCGTCGTCCAGGATCTGGAGCAGGAGGTTGAAGACGTCGGGGTGCGCCTTCTCGATCTCGTCGAAGAGCACCACCGCGTACGGCCTGCGCCGGATCCGCTCCGTCAACTGGCCGCCCTCCTCGTACCCCACGTATCCCGGAGGCGCGCCGATCAGCCGCGCCACGGAGTGCCGCTCCATGTACTCCGACATGTCAATGCGCACCATGGCGTCCTCATCGTCGAAGAGGAACTCCGCCAGCGCCCTCGCGGTCTCCGTCTTTCCCACCCCCGTGGGACCCAGGAAGATGAAGCTGCCGATCGGACGGTTCGGGTCCTGGAGCCCGGCCCGGCTGCGCCGCACCGCATCGGCCACCGCGCGGATCGCCACCTCCTGCCCCACAACCCGCGAGGACAGAACGTCCTCCAGCCGCGTCAGACGCGCGCGCTCCGATTCCAGCATGCGGGCGACGGGGATTCCGGTCCACCTGGAGACGACCACCGCGACGTCCTCGGCGTCGACCTCCTCCTTCAGGAACTTCCCTTCCCGCTGCAGCTCGGCGAGTCGATCCTCGGCGGCCTTGAGCTCCGCTTCGAGCTTCGGCAGCTCGCCGTACTGGATCTCCGCCGCGCGGTTCAGGTCGGCGGTTCGCGTCGCCCGCTCGGCCTCGACCCGCAACGCGTCCGCCCGCTCCTTCAGCTCTCTGATCCGGAGGATCTGCTCCTTCTCTGCCTGCCAACGCGCCTTCATCGCGTCTCGGCGCTCGCGCAGATCCGCCAGCTCGGCATCGATCCTGTCGCGCCGCTCCACCGCCGCCGGATCCGCCTCCGTCGCCAGCGCCGTCCGCTCGATGTCGAGCTGCATGATGCGCCGCTCCACCTCGTCGATTTCCTGCGGGAGCGAGTCGATCTCGATGCGCAGCCGCGAAGCCGCCTCGTCGATCAGGTCGATCGCCTTGTCGGGGAGGAAGCGGCCACCCACGTACCGGTCCGAGAGCTTGACCGCGGCCACGATCGCGCTGTCCGTGATCCGCACGCCGTGATGCACCTCGTAGCGCTCCTTCAGGCCGCGCAGAATGGCAATGGCGTCCTCCACGCTCGGCTCGCCCACGTACACCGGCTGGAATCGGCGCTCGAGCGCTGCGTCCTTCTCCACGTGCTGCCGGTACTCGTCCAGCGTCGTCGCGCCGACCACCCTCAGCTCGCCCCGAGCCAGCGCCGGCTTCAGCATGTTGCCCGCGTCGAGCGCTCCCTCCGCGGCGCCCGCTCCGACGATGGTGTGCAGCTCGTCGATGAAGACGATGTAGCGGCCAGAAGCCTCCGTGATCTCCTTCAGGACGGCCTTGAACCGCTCTTCGAATTCGCCCCGATACTTGGCGCCAGCGATCAGGGCGCCCATGTCGAGCGCCACCAGCCGCTTGTCACGGAGCGACTCCGGCACGTCGCCATTCACGATCCGCTGGGCCAGACCTTCCACGATCGCAGTCTTCCCCACCCCCGGCTCGCCGATCAGGACCGGGTTGTTCTTGGTCCGACGGCTCAGCACCTGCGTGACTCGCCGGATCTCGTCATCCCGACCGATCACCGGGTCCAGCTTCCCTTGCCTCGCCAGCTCCGTGAGGTCGCGCGTGAAGCGTTCAAGGGCACGGTACTTCTGCTCCGGCTCCGGATCCGTCACGCGGTGAGGACCGCGAACCCCCTCGATCGCCTTCACGAGCTGCGCGCGGGTGCCCCCCACCGACGCGAGCAACTCGCGCGTCGTCGAGCTCTTCGGCGATGCCAGCCCGAGCAACAGGTGCTCGGCCGACACGTATTCGTCCTTCAGCTCACGCGACGCGTCCTCCGCCGCGATGAGCAACTGGTTCAACTCGCGACTCGGGGCCGGCGTCACTCCGCCAGACTGCTTCGGCAACCGGTCCAGCACCGCGACCACCGCCTCCTTCAGGCGGTCGATGTTGGCGCCCACCTTCCGGAGCACCGGCACGACTACCGTGTCTTCCTGCTCGAGCAGCGCCCACAACAGGTGCACGTCCTCCAGCGCCGGATTCCCCCGTCGCTGCGCCTCGCGCACCGCAGCCTGCAACGCCTCGCCCGCCTTGATCGTCAATCGATCCGCATTGAGCACTCGATCACCGCCCTTCTTCTCTCGTTCGGCTCCATCACCGCGATCCCGCGGCGGTTCGCCACCGCCCAGGAGCAACCGGCATGCCCCCGATACCTGCCAGGATGGCAGCACTGACCGGTTGGAACCGGGGACGGCCGCGCGGAGTAGACGCAGGCGCGAATTGGGGCGATCCACACGTCCGGACAGCCCCGCTGCCGCACAGCGATAGTGGATTCAGTCAACATGCTGCGCAAACAGATTCCGATGGCGGTCCTGTTCCTGGCTCTCGGATGCGGCGTCACCGAACCAGGGCGCGGCGGAGCCGAATCCGAGGTCATCCCGGAGCAGCTATTCGTTCAGGTGTACGTGGAGCTTCAGGACGCTCAGGACCGCGCGACGTCCGCAGAGGCGTTCGAGGAGATGAAGAGCGAGATTTTCGCACGCCACGGTGTCACGGAGGAGGACATCCTCCGGTTCGTCACGGTTCGGGGTCGGGACATTCAGGGCATGATCGATCTCTTCGAAGAGATCCGCGACCGGTATTCACTGCCGGACACCGCGTCGGGCTGAGCGGCCGATCCGCGCTGCGACGCGGTGGCGTTCCCTCGCCGCTCCCTCCCCCCACAGCCACACCCGACAGACGCCTGCCATTACCACCAGCCGCACCGCTCATCCATTCCGGAAAGATGCTAATTCAGACTCGCAACGGCGGGAGTCTCATTGGCTTAGAGCTTGCACCACTTGGATTTCGGACGCCGGTCGGAGTGGCCGGAAGTGAATCGCGAAGCACGATGGGTGCGAACCAACGGGACGTCATCATGACGCCATTGGAACATACGCACGACGAATGCACGGGGAACTGGCGACTGGTCTCCACTGCGGGAGAGCGGCTCATTCGATGTGACCGGTGCGACGCGCGATACGCGGCGACTCCGGAGAACCGCCTGGCAGCGATCGATGAGAACTACGCCGGCATATATCTGCGACGGCTCACGGCCGAAGGCTCGCCACAGATCGATTCGGAAACGGATGCGAGCTGACGGACGCGGAGCGTTTCACTCCCACTCGATGGTGGCCGGCGGTTTCGAGCTCACATCGTAGCAGACGCGGTTCACGCCGTTCACCTCGTTGATGATCCTCGACGAAATGGTGGCGAGCACGTCGTGCGGGAACGGGAACCAGTCGGCCGTCATCCCGTCGCGGCTCGTCACGGCCCGGAGCGCGACGACGTTTTCGTAGGTGCGCGCGTCACCCATGACGCCCACGCTCCGGACCGGTAGGAGCACGACGAACGCCTGCCAGATGTCGTCGTAGAGCCCCGCGGCACGGATCTCTTCGAGGTAGATGGAATCCGCGTGGCGAAGCACGGCCAGGCGGTCGCGCGTCACCTCGCCGAGAATCCGGATGGCGAGCCCGGGCCCGGGGAACGGATGCCGCCCGACGAGCTCTTCCGGCAGACCCAGCTCACGCCCCACGTGGCGAACTTCGTCCTTGAACAGCTCCCGCAGCGGCTCGACCAGCTCGAAGGTCATGTCCTTCGGCAACCCGCCCACGTTGTGGTGCGTCTTGATGGTCACGGAAGGCCCGCCGACGGACACCGACTCGATGACGTCGGGGTAGAGCGTGCCCTGCACGAGGAAACGGGCACGGCCGCCGAGCTCGCTCGCGGCATCCTCGAACACGCGGATGAACGTCTCGCCGATCCGGCGCCGCTTTTCCTCCGGATCGGTCACGCCTTCCAGGCGACTGAGGAATCGGTCGGCCGCGTCGACCACTTCCAGCCGGATACCGAGGTGCTGGCGGAACGTCCGCTCGACGCCCTCACGCTCACCCTGCCGGAGCAGCCCGGTGTCGACGAAGATGCAGGTGAGGCGATCGCCCACTGCCCGGTGGACCAGCGCCGCCGCCACCGACGAATCCACGCCGCCGGACAGGCCACAGATCACCTCGGCGTCACCGACCTGCTCGCGGACCCTTGTGATCGTCTGATCGATGAACGAGCCGGCCGTCCAGGTCGGTTCGCACCCGCAGATGCGGAACAGAAAGTTGGAGAGGATTTCGTCACCGCGCGGCGTGTGGGCCACCTCCGGGTGGAACTGCACGCCATAGATCGGGCGGTCCTGTGCGCGGAACGCAGCCACGGGGAGCGCGGACGTGGCCGCCAGAGACGCGTAGCCGGCCGGCGGCACGTCCACGTGATCGCCGTGACTCATCCACACGCTGATCGGCTGACCGGTTTCGAAGCCGGCAAAGAGATCATCATCGCACACCAGCGTGATCTCCGCTCGCCCATACTCCCGGCGCCCGGACTGGACCTTGCCGCCTTCGAGGTGCGCAATGAGCTGCATACCATAGCAGATCCCCAGGACCGGCACGCCGAGTCTGAGCAGCTCGGGATCCGCGCTCGGGACATCATCGCCGTAGACGGATGCGGGCCCACCGGACAGCACGATGCCGAGCGGCTTCCACGCCCGGATCCAGTCCACGGTCACGGTGGGCGGGTGGATCTCGCAGTAGACGCGCTCCTCGCGTATGCGGCGGGCAATGAGCTGGGTGAACTGCGAACCGTAGTCGATGATGAGGACCCGATCACGCATCAGAGATTCCGGCTCCCGTCGTTGGGTGCTGGCGCGTCCTCCAGCAGTTCGATTTCGCCGCGCACCAGATCATCGTAGCTCTCGCGACGGCGCACCAGTCGGAACGTGTCGCCGTCGACCAGCACCTCGGCGGGTCGCGGCCGCGCGTTGTAGGTGGATGCCATGACGAACCCGTAGGCGCCCGCTGTCCGGACGGCGAGCAGCTCGCCGGCGCGCGGCCGCGGCAACGTGCGGTCCAGCGCCAGGAAGTCACCGGTCTCGCACACCGGGCCTACGACGTCGGCCCGGATCAGGTCACGGCCCGCCTCGCGAGCTACCGGGTCGATGTGGTGATAACCCTCGTAGTGGCTGGGACGTATCAGGTCGTTCATCCCCGCGTCGCCCACGACGAAGGTCTTGCCACCCATCTCCTTGACGTACAGCACCCGCGTAAGCAGAACGCCGGAGGGGCCGGCGATGAACCGGCCGGGTTCGAGGATCAGCTTGAGCCGGCTCGCGGCGACGTGCGGCAGCACCACCGCGGCGAAGTCAGCCGGGTCGGGTTCCTCGCCGCTGTCGTCGTAACCCACGCCGAATCCGCCGCCCAGGTCGAGGTACTCGAGCTCGATGCCGTCCCGCCTGAGGGAGTCGACCAGCTCGAGCACGTGCAGCAGTGCCTCCTGGTACGGCGCCGGATCGACGATCTGGCTCCCGATGTGCACGTCGATACCGCGAACCCGGATGCCGGGTAGCCGGGCCGCCTCCCGGTACAGCGGCATGGCCTGATCGGCCGGAATGCCGAACTTGGTGGTCGCGTGGCCGGTCCGCGTGTATCTGTGTGGCGTGGGCGTTTCGATGTCCGGGTTGATACGCAGCGCGATCGGCGCGCGCACACCCATCGTGACGGCCAGATCGTTCAGCGCGAGCAGCTCGCCGCGGCTCTCGACGTTGAAGCCGTACACTCCGGCGTCGAGGCCGGCCGCGAGCTCCGCAACGGTCTTGCCGACCCCGCCGAATACGATCCGTTCCGCCGGGATACCCGCGAGTCTCGCGCGGAACAGCTCGCCGCCGCTCACCACATCCGCGCCCGCGCCCTCGAGCCTGAGCAGGCGCAGGATGGCGAGATTGCCGTTGGCCTTGACGCTGTACGCGATCAGGTGGTCGACCGGCGCGAAAGCAGCGTCCAGCGCGCGGAACCGCTCCGTCAGCGATCGCTTGCTGTAGACGTAGAGCGGGGTGCCGTACGCGGCGACGATCTCCTCGACCGGCGTGTCCTCGCAATACAGCCTGTCATTCCGGAAGACGAACGCCTCGGTCAAATGGCCGCCTCGCACTCCGCAATCACTTTCAGCTCCCCTTTACCGGCCACCAACGTATCCGGCGGCCGTCCGGATGGACTGATCAATACGCCCGTGCCCAAACCGCTTCCGCTGCCGCCGCCTCGCCGCACACAGCGCATCGCGCCGGAGCATCCGGCGACCGGAACTCCGGGAGCGGCAGCACACGGATGGTGGCCTTCGTATCTTCCTTCACCTTCTGCTCACACGCCTCGCCGCCGCACCAGCCGGCGTAGACGAAGCCGCCCGCACCTTCGAGAATACCCCGCATCGTTGCGTAGTCTCCGACGCCCCGGTGCGAGTTCGCCTCCCTGCGTTCGAGCGCCCGGGCCAGCAGCGCCCGCTGGAAGTCTTCCAGTCGGTCGCCCATGGAGTCGATGGCGGCCGACTCCCCAACGAACTCCTTCCGCGGCTCGTCGCCGAAAGCAACGCGGCGCACGAGCACGACCTGGCCCTTCTCCAGATCCTTCGGCCCGATCTCCATGCGCAGCGGGACGCCCCGGCGCTCCCATTCGTAATACTTGGCGCCCGGAGTCATCCCGTCGCGAGCGTCCACGCGCACCCTGATGCCGATGCCGCGCAGCGCCGCGGCCAGCGCATCGGCCTTCTCGAGCACGCGCGACCGCTCCTCGTCCTTCCGGTAGATCGGCACGATCACCACCTGGACGGGCGCGAGCCGCGGCGGGAGTACCAGTCCCGTGTCGTCGCCGTGAGTCATGACCAGCCCGCCGACGAGGCGAGTGGAGACGCCCCAGGAGGTGTTCCAGGCGTACGATTCACCGCCCGCCTCGTCCTGGAACTTCAGGTCGAACTGGCGCGAGAAGTTCTGTCCCAGGTTGTGCGACGTTCCCGCCTGGAGCGCGCGGTTGTCCTGCATCAACGCTTCGCACGCGTACGTGCGGACAGCGCCGGGAAACTTCTCGGACTCCGACTTGTACCCGAGGACGGGCGGCATCGCCATCCAGTTGTCCATGAAGTCCCGGTACACGCCCAGCATCCGGCGAGCCTCTTCTTCGGCCTCCGCCTCCGTGGCATGGGCGGTGTGCCCTTCCTGCCAGAGGAACTCGGCGGTGCGGAGGAAGAGCCTCGTCCGCATCTCCCACCGGACCACGTTCGCCCACTGGTTGATGAGCAGCGGGAGGTCGCGGTAGCTCTGCACCCACCTGGCGAACATCGCGTAGATGATCGTTTCCGAGGTGGGCCGAATGATGAGCGGCTCCTCGAGCTTCGACTCCGGGTCGGGTACCAGCCCGCCATCCCCGGCCTTGAGGCGGGTGTGCGTGACGACGGCCATCTCCTTGGCGAAACCTTCGACGTGTTCCGCCTCGCGGGTGAGGAAGCTCTGGGGAATGAGCAGCGGGAAGTAGGCGTTCTCGTGGCCGGTCGCCTTGAACATGCCGTCCAGCGTACGCTGGATGTTCTCCCACAGCGCGTAGCCGTACGGCCGGATGACCATGCTCCCCCGCACGGGCGAGTAGTCGGCCAGCTCCGACCTCAGGACCACCTCGTTGTACCACGCGCTGAAGTCCTCCGCGCGCGGAGTCAATGCCTTGTCATCAGCCATTGGTTCCCTGTCCATCCCCGCCGCCGGCCAGCCGGTCGCGCAGCTCGCGCACGGCTATGCCGACCAGTGGTACCACGATGAGCGCGGCGACGGTTACTAGCCACGACTGTCGGAACGGCATCCCCGCGAACGTAAGCATGAACGCGATGAGCGCCGCACTGCCGGCCGCCACCACGACACCGGCCGCTGCATAGATCAGCGTCCACGTCGTCGCCAGGCGGACGAGGCGCCGCCGCTTTTCGCGTTGCGGGTCAGTACCGTTCACGCATTCTCACCCGTCAGGACCTCGGCGCCGTGGAGAACGACGCAAGCCGCTCCACGAGGCGCGCCCCGCGGCCGCCAACCGTCAATGCAGGAGTTCGTCGAGCGGAACCCGGCGCTCCCGCCCGCTTCGCATGTCCTTGACGGTGGCGACGCCGGCGGCGACCTCTTCCGGTCCGAGGACGACGACGCTCGCGGCGCCCCTCGCGTCCGCTTCCTTGAGCTGCCGGCCGAGGCCCGCAGGCTTGAGCGCGTGCGACACCGAATAGCCTGCCGACCGGAGCCCGCGCGCCACCCGATAGGCCAGCGGCATGTCCGACGCGTCCACCACCGCGATGTAGTAGTCGAGCGTTTCCGGTGTCTCCGGAAGCAGCCCGCGTTCGGCGAGCAGCTCGCCGAGCACCACGTCGCCCATGCCGAAGCCGAGCGCGGGGAGGTCCACGTCGCCGACGACGCGCAGGAGCTCATCGTAGCGACCACCGCCACACACCGCGCGCAACTCGCCACGCCGGTCGAACACCTCGAAAACGATCCCGGTGTAATACGCGAGCCCGCGCACGATCGAGATGTCGAATCGCGTAAACGCGCCGAAGCCCATCTGATCGAGCAGCGCCAGGTACCGCTCCAGTCGCTCGAGCTCGGGCGCGATCCCGTCCACTGCGCCATAAACGGCCGCCAGCGCACCGAGGTCCGGGCATTCGAAGATCCGGAGCACCGCCTCGACCGAGCCGCTCGAGAGCCCTACCTCCTCGGCGAGCCGCGCCCGGATCCTCTCGACCGGCTCCCTGGTCAGCTTGTCGATCACGCCGTATGCGCGCAGGAGCTGGTCGGCAGGAACACCGGCATGCAGGAGGAGTTTCTCGAGCAGCCGTCGATCGCTGATTCGGGCCACTACGTCATCGGCGGTCAGCCCCAGCAGCGTGAGTCCCTCCAGCGCCACGGCGAGCACCTCGGCATCGGCAGCGACGTCGCTCTCGCCGATCATGTCGACGTTCCACTGGAAGTGCTCGCGCAGGCGCCCGCGCTGCGTGCGTTCGTAGCGGAAGAGCTGCGGGATCGAGAACCAGCGGATCGGCTTTCGCATGGCGCCGGCGCGAGCGCTGACCATGCGCGCGAGCGTCGGCGTCATCTCGGGGCGCAGCGCTACCTCGCGCCCCCCCTTGTCGACGAAGTTGTAGAGCTGCCGGACGATCTCCTCGCCGCTCTTCTCGACGTACAGCTCGAGCGGCTCGAGCGGCGGGCCGTCGTACTCCCGGTAGCCATATCGCCGTGCCGCTTCGCGCCAGGCCTGCGCGATGTGCGCGCGCACCGCGTAAGTCTCGGGATAGAAATCTCGGAATCCGGGGAGGCTCGCAAACTTCGGCATAGCCGGGAAATCTAGACGCGCGCCGCGTCGGCGGGCAAGCTCGGCATTGCGGATTCACCGAGACCCAGCAGGTCATCCGCTGGCGGGCGGCCGAGCGCGAGCAGCGCATCCCCGACCGTGTGCAGTGAGCCGGTGACCAGGATCGTTCCGCCGCCGGCCAGCGAGCGCGCGGTGGAGAGCGCCGCGCTGAAGTCCGGCTCGACGAGGGGCGACTGACGTCCCTTGACGCGGGGCGCAGCCAGCTCCGGGTCCCAGCGCCGGTGCGGTGGTGCCGACGGCGGAACCGTGAGGACGACGTGGTCCGTGCCGCGGCCCAGTGCCGACAGCATTGGCGCCCAGTTCTTGTCGGCGAGGATGCCTACCACGAGCACGAGCGGCCGGGGGAGCGTCAGCCCCTCGAGTGTGCTCGCCAGTGCGCCGGCAGCCGCGGGATTGTGGGCGCCGTCGAAGACCCAGGTCACGCCCTCGATCCGCTCGATCTGCACACGGCCGGGCCAGCGCACGCGGGATACACCGATTCTCACATCGTCCACCGAGGGTCGTTCCGCCTCAGGCAGCAGCTCCAGCGCGCGCACGGCGAGCGCCGTGTTCACGGCCTGGTGCCGGCCGATGAGCGGGGTCGCGAGGTCCAGCCCACCCCACGCTACGCTCCGCAGCGTGAAACGCGTGCCGGTTTCGTCCCAGCTCACGCTTTCGATGTCGTCGGGATCCAGCACGTGGAATGGCGCCGCGACGCTGGCCGCCCGCTCCCGGATGATGCGCAGCACCGCAGGATCCGTTTCCGCCGTTACGATCGGCACCCCGGCCTTGATGATCCCCGCCTTCTCCCTTGCGATAGCCAGCCGTGTCCGGCCGAGAAGCTCGGCATGGTCGAGGGCGACGTTCGTCACCACTGACACTTCGGGTCTCAACACGTTGGTCGAATCGAGTCGGCCGCCGAGTCCGACCTCCACCACCGCCCATTCCACGCCGGCATCCGCCAGTGCCAGGAACGCGATCGCCGTCGTCGCCTCGAAGAACGTCGCACCGCTCTCCTGGATCAGCGGCCACAGCCGGCGAGCCGCCGCGAGCAGCGCCTCTTCGCTGATAGGCCGACCATCCACCTGCATCCGCTCCCGGAAGGTGCAGACGTGCGGTGAGGTGTAGAGCCCGGTCCGATAGCCTGCACTGGAGAGCAAGGCGGCCGCGGTCGCGGCGACAGAGCCCTTACCGTTGGTACCGGCAATGTGGAGGGTACGGTAGGCGAGGTGTGGCGATCCGACGGATTCGAGCAGCCACTCGGTCCGCTCCAGCCCCCACCGCACACCGCCCGCGAGTCGGGGAAACAACTCGCGGATGAGTTCTGCGTAGGTGGGTTCGGACAAGCGGCGGCTACTCCGTGCTGCGGCCGTCGCGTTCAGCCGAAGCGCCGATCTGTCCGGCGGCCACCGCGTCGCTGGCGCCGTTGGCCGGTGACTCACGCTTCGGCGCAGGCAGGCCGAGCATGTGACTGAGAAGGCGTGCGACGGTCATCTTGAGGCGACGCCGGTCGACGATGGCGTCGATCATGCCATGCTCGAGCAGGAACTCCGACCGCTGGAATCCGCTCGGCAGCTCCTGCTTGATCGTCTGCTCGATGACGCGCGGCCCCGCAAAGCCGATGAGCGCGCCCGGCTCGGCGAGGTTGACGTCGCCGAGCATGCTGAACGACGCGGTGACGCCACCCGTCGTGGGGTCGGTCAGGATCGAGATGTACGGGATACCGGCCTCGTGCAGGCGGGCCAGGACGCTGGCCGTCTTCGCCATCTGCATGAGCGAGAGGATACCCTCCATCATGCGCGCGCCGCCCGAAGTGCTGACAATGATGAGGGGGATGCGCTCCCGCTCGGCGTAACGGCCGATCCGGGCGATCTTCTCGCCGACGACCGAGCCCATGCTCCCGCCGATGAAGCTGAAATCCATCACCGCGATGCACACGGGGATGCCGTTCAGCGTCCCGGTGCCCGTGACCACCGCGTCGCCGTGGGGCGAGCGCGCTTCCGCGGCGGCCAGCCGGTCGCGGTATGGCTTGATGTCCGTGAATTCCAGCGGATCTTCGCTCCGGAGCGCGCTGTCGTGCTCCTCCCAGCTCTCCGCATCGAGCAATATCCGGAGGTAGTCGCCGGCCCGGATTCGGAAGTGGTGGCCGCACTCCGGACACACCTGCTCGTTCTGCTCCAGCTTCGCACGATACAGGATCTCACCGCAGCCGGGGCACTTCTCGAATACGTCCGGAGGGACCTCGCGCCTCTGATCTGCCTGTAACTTGCGTTCGGGCTTGCGGAACCAGCTCATCTACGTCCTTCGGTTCTCTGCCGCGATCCGCTGGACAATGCCCAGCGCGACGAAGCTCGCAAGGAGGAACGACCCGCCGTAGCTGAGGAACGGTAGCGGGATCCCCGTCACGGGCATGACGCCGATCGTCATGCCGATGTTCACCATCACGTGGGCGAACCAGGCACCGAAGATACCGAATACCACGATCCCCGCAAAGGGATCCGGCACCTTCTCCGAGATGCGCACGAGGCGCCAGAGGATCAGGCCGAACGTCGCGAGCACCGCGAACGTGCCGATGAAGCCGAATTCCTCGCCGATCACGCTGAAGATGAAGTCAGTGTGTTGCTCGGGCAGGAACGCCAGGCGCTTCTGCGTCCCCAGGGTGAATCCCTTTCCGAACAGCCCACCACTCCCGATCGCGACGCGGGACTGGATGACGTGCCAGCCCGCGCCCTGCGGATCCTGGTAGGGATCGAGGAACACCTTCAGGCGGTTCTGCTGATACGGCTTGAGGCTCTGCCAGAGCGGGAGCGCGATGGTGCCAGCGGCAAGGTTCGCCGCCACAACGACCGAGCTCTCCCACAGGAAAGTCCGGTACAGGTAGAGAAAAGCGATCAGCGCCACCATGTAGATGCTGAACAGCCACGCCGACCACGCGAGAGACAGACCGATGAGCGGGCTGAGGAGCATGACGAGTATGCCGAGCGGCGTGCCTGCCCAGTACATGGTGGCGACCAGCAGCGCGCCGAACACCAGCGCGGTGCCGAGGTCCGGCTGGAGCAGCACCAACCCCATCGGCAGCATCACCAGCGCTATGGGCTTCCAGAGCATCCAGATGGACCGCGGCTGCTCGCGCCAGCTCCCCATGACGCGCGCCAGCATGAGAATGGTCGCGAGATTCGCGAACTGCGCCGGCTGGAACCGGAGCGGGCCCAACTGGATCCAGCTACTCTGGCTCGCTGCGGTGCCGTAGCCCTGCCCGATCGCGAGCGTCGCCAGGAGGAGCAGGATACCCAGGATGTATGCCGGTATCGCGAGCCACTCCAGCCACTTGAGCTGGACGTGGACCGTGACGAAAAACGCGATGACGGCGAGCACGAGCCAGGCGAGCTGGATCCGCCACAGTCTGGACACAAGTGAGCTGGTGACGTCGAGCTGGCCGGCCGAGTAGACCATGGCCACGCCGAACATCGAGAGCGCAAGTACCAGCGCGACCAGGAACGGGTCGCCGACGACTCGGCGGAGGCTTCGAGCTACCATTGCGCCCAGGAGGGCCAGATGTTCCGGTCGATGTGTTCGCGGAGTGTCTGGATCGAATCAGTGGGTATTCCGTACTTGGAACGGAGATAGAAATCTGCTGCCTTGGCGGCGAGTTGTGCAGTGTTCGAGCCGCTCTCTCCGGCTTCGATGATCGCGGCCACGACGACCTCCGGATCCTCCCCCCACGGGCCGGCCATACCCACGAACCAGCCATGGGACGGACCATGCGGATTCTGTGCCGTCCCGGTCT
>DATMSC010000336.1:0-3017 GCA_035565595.1 Longimicrobiales bacterium
CCGAAGCGACCGTACACGCTCGACTACATCGCCCGCGTCTTCGATGATTTCATCGAGCTGCACGGCGATCGCGCGTTCCGCGATGATGAGGCGATCGTCGGCGGCTGGGCCCGGCTTGCCGGCCGTACCGTCATGATCGTCGGGCATCAGAAGGGGCGCGACATGAAGGAGAACCTGCGGCGCAACTTCGGGATGCCGCATCCGGAGGGGTACCGCAAGGCGTTGCGCCTCATGCAGCTCGCCAGCAAATTCCGGCGCCCGATCGTCACCCTCATCGACACGCCCGGCGCGTACCCCGGGATCGGCGCCGAGGAACGCGGACAGGCCGAGGCGATCGCGCGCAACCTGCGCGAGATGACGCTGCTCCGCGTGCCGATCGTGGCGGCGGTGATCGGGGAGGGCGGAAGCGGTGGTGCGCTCGCGCTCGGCGTGGCCGATCGCATCCTCATGCTCGAGAACGCCGTCTATAGCGTCATCTCACCCGAGGGTTGCGCGGCCATCCTCTGGCAGAGCAACGAGGCGCGCGACAAGGCGGCCGCAGCGCTCAAGCTCACGGCCGCGGACCTCGCCCGTCTCGGTGTCATCGACGAAGTGATCCGCGAGCCCGTCGGCGGCGCGCACAACGACTGGGACCAGTCGGCGCGGCTGCTCGCGGACGCGCTCGATCGTCATCTGACGGAGTTGTCGACACTTTCGCCCGATGCTCTCAGGCACCGGCGAGCCGAGAAATACGAGTCGATGGGTGTCTGGCGAGTCGCCGAACCGGCCTGATGCGGTCGCGAAGTCACACGGGAATCGGAGGGCCGCATGGCCCATATCGTCGAAGTCGGATTCAAGGGCACGCGGCGGGACTACTTTTCTGCCGACGGCGGTGACGAGATCTCGCCGGGCCGATACGTGGTGGTCGAAACCGAGCGTGGGCAGGACGCCGGGCGAGTCACCGCGGCCGGCGCCCTGGCTGAGCGGAAGTGTAGCGGTTGCACCACCGGGTGCGCGGCGCCCGTTCCGCACCGGCGAGTGATCCGGATCGCCGAACAGGAGGACATCGACCGCCTGTTCGCGCTCCGGGCAGACGAAGAACGCGTCCGTCGACTGACCCGGGAACGGGTGCACCACTTCGGGCTCAAGATGAAGGTGAGCGATGCGGAGTGGCAGTTCGACCGGAACAAGCTGACAATCTATTTCACGGCCGAGCGCCGGGTCGATTTCCGCGAGTTGGTGAAGGATCTCGCGAGACTGTTCCGGACGCGCATCGAGCTGAAGCAGATCGGCGTGCGCGACGAGGCGGCACTGCTCGGCGGCGTCGGCCGCTGCGGCCGCGAGCTGTGCTGCTCGACGTGGCTGAGAGAACTCAAGCCCGTCAGCCTGCAGCTCGCGAAGGACCAGCAGTTGTCGCTCAATCCGGCGCAGATCTCCGGGTGTTGCGGGAGGCTCATGTGCTGCCTCACGTACGAGCACGACATGTACGTGCAGGCCCGAAAGAAGTTTCCGCGTGAAGGCAAGGCGCTGGTCACACTGGTGGGCAAGGAGCGGGTGGTGAGCGTGGACATCTGGCGAGAACGTGTACAACTGCGCGACGAAGCCGGGAACCGCCGGGTCGTCGCGCTGGAGGATCTGAAGAAGGAGGTAGCCGAGGCGGGCTCAGCCGCGGGTCCCCGAAACGTCCGGCAGAGGCCGAGCAACGGGAGGCAGAAGGAGTGAGCACGCCAGCGCACGTGTATCTGACCACGGCCATCGACTACGCCAACGGTCCACCGCACATGGGCCACGCGCTCGAGAAGATCGGCGCGGACACCGTCGCCCGGTACCGGCGGCTCAAGGGCGAATCCGTCCACTTCGTAATCGGGATGGACGAGCACGGGCTCAACGTGCTCCAGAGCGCCGAGGCCGCAGGCATTTCGCCCCAGGCCTGGGTCGACGGGATCGCCGAGTCCTTCCTCGAGATGTGGACGCGCCTGGGGATCAGCAACGACGACTTCATCCGCACGACGCAGCCGCGCCACAGGGTCGCCGTCGAGGAGATGATCCGCCGTCTCCACGATGCCGGCGACCTCTATCTCGCCACTTACGCGAGCTACTACTGCGTGGGCTGCGAGGTCTACAAGACGGAAGACGAGCTGGTCCCGGTCGAAGGGGAACAGCCTTCGTCGCCAACCCCGGCTGATGCCGGCGGGGGCACGCGTACTGTCGCGCACCTGCGCTGTCCGCTGCACCCCACCCGTCCGATCGTATGGATGGAGGAGGAGAACTGGTTCTTCCGCCTCTCACGCTACAGGGACCGGCTGCTCGCGTTGATCGACGAGAAGCCGTCGTTCGTGCAGCCGGAGATCCGTCGCAACGAGATCCGGAACGTGCTCGCCGGCGGGCTCGAGGACATTTCCGTCTCTCGCCGCCGGCTGCCCTGGGGAATCCCCTGGCCCGATCACCCCGACCACACGGTTTACGTCTGGATCGACGCGCTGACCAACTACCTGTCGGCGGTTGGCTTCCCCGACGACCGGTACCACAACTTCTGGCCGGCCACGATGCACGTGATCGGAAAGGACATCACGCGCTTCCACTGCATATACTGGCCGGCCATGCTCATGAGCGCGGGTCTGCCGCTCCCGGACACCGTGTGGGCGCACGGATTCCTGACGTTCGAGGGCCGGAAGCTGTCGAAGTCGGCGGGGGTCTCCATCGACCTGGGTGAAGCGATCGAGCGGCACGGCCCCGACGCGCTGCGCTATTACCTGATCCGGGACACGCCGTGGAACGGCGACGGCGACTTTTCATGGAACCGGTTCGACGACCGCTACAACGCGGAGCTCGCGAACGACCTCGGGAATCTCGCGAACCGCACGCTCTCCATGATCGAGCGGTACCGCGACGGCACGATCCCCGACGGCGAGCGGACGTCGCTCGACGAGCGCGCGCTCGAGGCGCTCGCCCGCTACACCACGGCGATGGATGCCAACCTGCTCCACCAGGGCGTGGCCGCCGCATTGGAACTGACCGCCGCGGGTAACGGGTTCGTC
>DATMSC010000337.1:0-2765 GCA_035565595.1 Longimicrobiales bacterium
ATCGTCCGCGCTGGCTTCCAAGGCGACCGGCTTCCCGATCGCCCGCATCGGTGCGAAGCTCGCCGTCGGCTACCGGCTGGATGAACTACCGAACGATATCACGAAGTCGACGCCGGCCTCATTCGAGCCGGTGCTCGACTATGTCGTCGTCAAATTCCCCCGCTTTGCGTTCGAGAAGTTTCCGACGGCGGACCCGACGCTCGGGGTCCAGATGAAGGCCGTCGGCGAGGTGATGGCGATCGGCCGCACCTTCAAGCAGGCGTGGCAGAAGGGACTCCGCGGTCTCGAGATCGACCGCGCCGGGTGGGAGACCGGCGCGAGGCTGCAGGACGATGGCCTCCCCGACGACTCCGCCGAGGCGCTCCGCGCAGCGCTCCGCCGCCCGACCGCCGAGCGGCCGTTCCAGCTCAAGCGCGCGATCGAGGCGGGGATGAGCACGGAGGAGCTGTTCGAGCTGACCGCCATCGATCCATGGTTCCTCGATCAGCTCGCCGAGCTGGTCGAGGCCGAACGGGAATACCGCGCCCTTCCCGAAGTGGATGCGGCGGCGCTTCGCCGGATGAAGCGCCTGGGTTTCAGCGACAGGCAGCTCGGGCGGTTGCGCGGCGAAACCGAGGCCGCCGCGCGCGAGCGGCGCCACGCGTTCGGTATCCGCCCGACGTACCACCGGGTGGACACCTGCTCGGGCGAGTTTCCGGCGGTGACGCCCTACCTCTATTCGTCTTACGAGGACGAGAGCGAGGCGCCGCCTTCGGACCGGCCGAAGGTCGTCATCCTGGGGAGCGGTCCCAACCGGATCGGGCAGGGGATCGAGTTCGACTACTGCTGCGTGCAGGCGGCTCTCGCCCTGAAGGAAGACGGTTTCGAGACGATCATGGTGAACTCCAATCCGGAGACCGTCTCGACCGACTTCGACATTTCGGACAAGCTTTACTTCGAGCCACTCACACTGGAAGACACGCTCGAGATCATCCAGCGGGAGAACCCCGTTGGCGTGATCGTGCAGCTCGGCGGGCAGACGCCGCTCAAGCTGGCCGAGCCGCTGGCCGCGCTCGGGGTACCGATCCTCGGCACGACAGTGGACGCCATCGACCGTGCGGAAGACCGCGACCGCTTCGCTGAGCTCTGCCGCAAGCTGGACGCGGTCGTGCCGCCGAACGGCATCGCCACGAGCACGGACGAGGCGCGTCGGGTTGCCGCGGAGGTCGGATACCCCGTCGTCGTCAGGCCGTCGTACGTGCTGGGCGGCCGCGCGATGGAGATCGTGTACGACGAGCACTCGCTCCTCTCCTATTTCGAGCGCGCCGTTCGCGCCTCGCCGGATCACCCGGTCCTGATCGACAGGTTCATTGAGGACGCGTTCGAGGCCGACGTGGACGCGCTGGCCGACGGCGAGGACGTCGTGATCGCCGGCGTGATGCAGCACATCGAGGACGCGGGCGTGCATTCCGGCGACTCGGCGTGCGTACTCCCGCCGTACCGGCTCCGCGACACCGAGGTGGAGGAGATTCGGCGTCTCACCCGGGCGTTCGCCGCTGAGCTGGGCGTGGTGGGCCTCATCAACGTGCAGTACGCCATCAAGGATGGCGTCGTCTACGTGCTGGAAGTGAATCCCCGCGCCTCGCGCACCGTCCCGTTCGTGTCCAAGGCGACGGGGATCGCCTTCGCCCGTGTCGCAGCTCGGGTAATGGCCGGAAAGCGTCTCGCCGATCTGGGGCTCCCCGAGCGGGACACGACCATCGGCGCCGGCTCGGATTTCCCGCTCCCGGCCGTCGCGGTCAAGGAAGCAGTCTTCCCGTTCAACAAGTTCGACGTGGACGTGATCCTGGGCCCCGAGATGCGCTCGACCGGCGAGGTCATGGGACTGGACGCGTCGTTCGGAATGTCCTTCGCGAAGGCACAGATATCGGCCGGGCTGGCGCTGCCGACGGAAGGCACTGTGGTCGTGACCGTCAACGACAACGACAAGCCGACCATGACGCCGATCGTCCGGCGATTCCACGAGCTGGGCTTCCGCGTGCTAGCCACGCACGGCACTGCGAAGTACTTCCGTGCGCGGGGCGTCCCTGTCGAACGGATCTTCAAGGTCGGCGAGGGCCGGCCGAATATCGTCGACGCGATCATCAGCGGCGAGATCCAGCTCCTCATCAACACGCCGCTCGGAAAGAAGTCGCAGTACGACGATTACGCGATGCGCCGCGCGGCGATCGTGCACAAGGTGCCCTACTGCACGACGACGTCGGCGGCGAGCGCCGCGTGCGACGCGGTGATCGCGCTGCGCTCTCGCCAGCCACAGGTGAGGGCGCTCCAGGAGTGGTTCGAGACCATCCGCCAGCCGGCCGCGCTCAGCGGTTCGTGACCGGTCAGGCGCGCGACGGCGCAGAGGTGAGCGGCAGCGCCGCCGCGAGTGATTAGTGGAGCGTACGGCGACTCGGCCGCGTGAGCCGGCGTGCATCGTCGTAGGCCGGTTCTGCGCTGCCTGTCCGCGACAGGCCTGACCGGCCGGTAGATCATCAGGCAATGGCCTATCTGACCGCATTCGTCGCCCATTCCGACTGTGGCCGCCACGACACCGGGTGGGCACACCCGGAGCATCAGGGGCGTCTGCCGGCCATACTGAATGCCATCTACGAAGACACGCCAGCGCTGCTCGACGCGGTGATGCAGGCGGAAGCAGTGCCCGCGTCGGAAGTGGATCTGCTTCGCGTCCACACGCCGGGGCTCCTGGAGCGTGTACGCGCAGCGGTCGCAGAGGCGTCACGACA
>DATMSC010000338.1:0-4297 GCA_035565595.1 Longimicrobiales bacterium
AGTGCCGCGCCCAGGAGCGTCATCGGAACGTTGTGCGGCACGAACGGTTCCTTGCCGAATCCGCGGCGCTTGCCGAGCATCAGCGCCGCGATGACCGCCGAGACACCGGCGCTGATGTGGACCACCGTGCCGCCAGCGAAGTCGAGAGCGCCCATCGCTCCGATCCAGCCACCGCCCCACACCCAGTGGGCGAGCGGATCGTAGATGATCGTCGTCCACAGGAGGATGAAGAGGAGGTACGCCCGGAACTTCATGCGCTCCACGATCGCACCTGAGATCAGGGCGGCCGTGATTACCGCGAACATCCCTTGGAACGCCGCGAAAACCAGGTGCGGGATCGTGTCCGAGTAAGGCCCGGGCTCGCCCGTCACGCCCGACAGGCCAAGCCAGCTCAGCCCCCCGATCCACGACCCGCCCTCCGAAAAGGCGAGCGAATAGCCGCCTACGATCCATTGCACGCCGACCACCCCGAACGCGGCGGCGCTCATCATCATTGTGTTCAGCATGCTCCGACTGCGGACCAGACCGCCGTAGAACAGCGCCAGCCCGGCCACCATCAGCAGCACCAGGGCCGCCGACACCATCACCCAGCCGGTATCTCCAGCCGACAGTACAGCCTCGTTCATTTCACACCTCCCTCCGCCAGAACCTTCCGTTGCACCTCGTCGGCCGTTACCGGCGTCAGCGCCGAACGGTCGAGCTCTCCCGTCCGGATCCGTATCACGCGCTCGAGCGACTGCACGAAGATCTTCCCGTCACCTACTTCACCCGTGCGCGCCGCCGAGACGATCGCGTTGATCGCAGGCTCCACGAACGGCTCAGAAACAGCGATCTCGAGCCTGACCTTCTCGTGGAACTCCAGCACCACGTTCTCGGCCCGATACTGCTGTACCACATCCCGCTCTCCACCGTGGCCGCTGACGCGCGATAGCGTCATCCCCGTCACGCCGGCGCGGAACAGCGCCACCTTTACGTCCGGCAGGCACTCCGGCCGAACGATCGCGGTGATCAGTTTCATCTCTCCCTCCCGGTGCTCAGCGACACTCACTGCCCAGCCCCACACGATCGCGCCATTGCACGGCGCCACCGTCCCAACGCGCCGCAAGGTAATCCCGCATGTGCAAGCTGTCAACAGTTTCGTTGTCAATCGACAAGAATCGCATGTACACCGTGCACGTACTGCGCCGCAAACGTGCAGAGTGTACACGGTTGTGATGACGATCGTCGTGCTGCCCGGTTACGATGTGCAGCACGGCGCCCGAGTGCCGGGGCCGGTGCGGAGGGGATCAGAGCGCCAGCGCTGACCGCGTGCGCACGGCGGTGTGATTGGCCGGCACCGTTGCCCGTCCGGCGAGGCCGGGCGAACGGGCGAGGAGAGCGTGTCGATTATGTAATCGCGGGCGACGGAAAGGTGCTGGCGTCCGGGGGCAGAGGCCGGGCGTACGGTTGGGGATGCCAACGAATCGGGGCTTCACAGCGTCATTTACATAGGACGGGGGCGGCTGACCGGTGGTGGCAATACGCTGCGGCCCCCGTCCAGGCGAGTGGCCGCGCGAACGTAATGTGGCGCCTCGCAGCCGCGCGCTTCGGAGGATGACCGCTTGCTGGTCGTTCCGGGGAACATCCCGGGGGTGGTGCGAACTACCAGACTGCTGCGGGTCGGCGGCCGTCTCATCCGGCGACGGTCGTGACATGGTTGAGTGGAAGCCGGTCGTCACGGGATGTAGACCGGTTGATAAGTGACAATGACGGAGGGAATCGGTCGATGAAGGGTTCAGGCAAAGCGATCGGGGTGATCGTCGCGGCAGGGGTGGTGATCGCTGGCGCATATACTGCCGTGCGGTCCAGTGGGGAGAGTCCGGCGGAAGTGGTGGTTTCGCCGGCGACCGAGACTGCGGCGCCGGGCAATCTCGTGGCAGGCCTCGGCATCGACGTGCCGGCCGGGGTGAACGAGATCCGGTTGACGGTGGCGCCCGAGGGTAACGAGGCGCGATACCGCGTGCGTGAGCAGCTCGCCCGGCTGTCGTTTCCGTCGGACGCTGTCGGTGCGACGAGCTCTCTGACCGGATCGCTCGTGCTGAACCCCGACGGGAGCATCGTGGCCGAGCAGTCGCGCTTCGAGGTCGATCTCCGCACGCTGACGAGCGACAGCGACCGCCGCGACGGCTACATTCAGCGGAACACGCTGCGCACGGATGCGAACCCGCTGGCGATTTTCGTCCCGACGGAGGTGCACGGACTGGAGACGCCGGTGCCGGGGGCCCAGGAGGTGCTCTTCCACCTGAGCGGCAACCTCACGATCAACGGCGTCACGCGGCCCATCACGTGGGAAGTCCGCGCCCGCACCATTGAAAATGCGATACGCGGAAATGCCCGGACGGAGTTCACGTTCGGCGAGTTCGAGATGGAGCGCCCGAGCGTGGCGGCGATCCTGAGCGTCCAGGACAACATCCGGCTGGAGTACGACTTCGTTCTCGTGCCGGATGCCCAGTCGGCGCCGCTGCCGGCCGTGGAGTAGTAACACGAGCGCCTGACGGAAACACGGGAGCACCCGGGGCGGCATTGCCGATTCGGGTCGACGAAGGGCGGGCGACGAGCGGATCCGGCATCGTCGCCCGCCCTGCGGTTATCCCTTGAGGTGCACGTCCCGGCCCTCGCTGCCTTGCGGGGATGACGGTTGCACGGTGGAAGCGGCAAGCGCCTTATTGCCGTACGGATGTCCATGGCGGCCACGGCGCCATACCGTCCCACCGCCGAAGCGCTACGACGGCGGGCACACCGGGAGAGGATCAGATCCGAATCAGCAGCTTCCCGACGGTGCGCCGGCTTTCCAGGTCGCGGTGGGCGTCGGCCGCGTCCTCGAGGGAATAGATTCTGTGCACCTGCAGTCGCAGTGACCCATCCGCGAGCCAGGTGAAAAGATCTGCGGAGCGCTGCAGGAGCTCCTCCCGGGTAGCGACGTAGTCCGCGAGGTTGGGCCGGGTGAGGAAGAGCGAGCCACCGCGCGCGAGCCGCATCGGGTCCAGCGGCTCCACCGGGCCGCTGGACTGGCCGTAGAGCACGAGCATCCCCCGCCGCCGGAGGACTTCCAGACTGCCATCGAAGGTCGTGCGCCCCACGGAGTCGTACACGACATCGACACCCACACCGTCCGTGGCGCGATTCACGGCTGCGCGAAAATCCTCGCGCGTGTAGAGCACGACGTCATCGGCGCCGCAGCTCCGCGCGATCTCGGCCTTCTCCTCCGTCGAAACGGTCGCGATGACCCGCGCGCCCAGCCGGCTGGCCAGTTGCGTGAGGAGCTGACCGACGCCGCCGGCGGCCGCATGTACCAACGCGATATCGCCCGGTCCGAGCCGGTAGGTGCTCCGGGTCAGGTAGTGGGCGGTCATGCCCTGGAGCATGACCGCGGCCGCGGTCGCGGAATCGATCTCCTGCGGTACCGGTACCAGCTTCCATGCCGGGACGACGGCGCACTCGGCGTAGCTCCCCGCGTGCATGGCGAAGGCCACGCGATCGCCCGGCGCGACTTCCGTCACCCCCGCGCCGATCTCTTCGACGATTCCGGCTCCCTCGTTGCCGGGGGTAAAGGGCATCGGCACATTGTACCGGCCGGTGCGCTGGTAGACGTCGATAAAGTTGACGCCGGCGAACTCGAGGCGGACGCGAGCCTCGCCCGGGCCGGGGCGAACGTCCGGAGCGCCGGGATCGAGGCGGAGGACATCCGGTCCACCGAATTCACGTAACCTTATGGCTCGCACTGTCGTGCATCCTGCTTCCACGGGTGGATGACGGGGGCCGGCAGCGGCGGGCGTAGCTTTCGCATATACTCGACGTACGCGTCGAGGATGTCAACGCAGCGCGGGACGCCTCGATGCGGAGCGCCAGGGATGGATCCAGAGGACAGCGTCAGGGCACTGGAAGCGACGCCCGGTGTGCGGCATGCACGGCAAGTGATTCGCGAATTCGACGCGCTCACACTCGACGAGATGTGCGAGATCGCCGCCGTGCCGGCGCCGCCGTTCGGCGAACGGGAGCGGGCGCGCCTGATCGCGGACCGGATGCGCAATACGGGGCTCGAGCGGGTCCGGATCGATCGGGTTGGCAATGTACTCGCACGGTACCCCCTTTCCGGCGGCCCGCTCAGTGGCAGCGAACAGGCAGCGTGTCATATCGGCCCTGCGGCAGGCGATGTGGGGGAAGGCCCGGTGCTGGTAGCTGCACATCTGGATACGGTGTTCCCTCCCGATACGCGCATCGACGTTCGCCGGGATGATGGGCGCATCCGTGCGCCCGG
>DATMSC010000339.1:0-9880 GCA_035565595.1 Longimicrobiales bacterium
CCACGGTTCGCACCTTTGCATCACCTCCGTCCGCCGCCCGACAGGCATCCACTCAGCGCAATGTCGGGTCGCCGGAACCCCGCGCCCTCTCACACACCGCCGCATGATCGCTCTGGCGAAACCGCCCTCCGCACACCATACTACACAGATCGTTGACAACCCCCCGCTCCCCGCATATACTAGCAACGTCGTAGATACCCCTGTCTGAAGGAGGAAGCTGTGGACGTACGATTTACCGAACGCGAGCTGGATCTGATGTCGGTGTTGTGGGATATGGGCTCGGCGACAGTGGCCGAGGTGCAGGAGCGGCTGACTGATGATCTGGCGTACACCACGGTCCTCACGATGCTGCGAACGCTGGAAATGAAGGGACACATCGCGCACCGCGAGGAGGGGCGGGCCTTCCGGTATTACCCGCTGGTGGATCGCGAGGTAGCCGGTGCGAGCGCGCTGCGGCGGATCATGCGGAAGATCTTCGGCGGCTCGCCCGAGATGCTGCTGACGCAGCTCGTGGCGGACAACGACCTGTCGGACGAAGAGCTGCAGCGGATGCGGCAGCTCCTGGACGAGAAGCTGGGGGACGGCGCGCGGTCATGATCGACGCGGCGTGGTTCCTGTACTGCACGGCGGTCGCGCTGCTGCTGTACCTTGCCGGCCTGGCCGGTGAGGCGGCATTGCGGGCGGCCCGCCGGCCGGTGCGCTGGGTCTGGACTGCCGCGGTTGCGGGCACGTTCGCGCTGCCGCTGGCAGCGTGGTCCGGAGTGTTGCGCCGGTTGCTGCCGCAGTCGTTCGGCGGCTCGGGAGAGGAACCCACGCTCATCGAAATCACGATTGGCGCCGTTGTGGCGGGTGTGCCGGCCATGCAGCCGGACGCGGCGGCGCCGGCCGCGGGCGGTGTCCGCGAGCTCGTGGAACGGGCGCTCGACGCCGCCGCTCCAATCTTCTCCATTGGCTGGTTGGGCCTTTCAGCCCTCCTCCTGGTGGTGGTCCTCGCAGCGCTCATTCGCCTCCGGCGACTGAAGTCCGGATGGCGCGACGACGTCATCGACGGCGAGCGTGTGCTGGTGTCCCGCCGCGTCGGTCCGGCCGTGGTCGGTCTGGTGAGCGGCACGATCGTGGTGCCACAGTGGACACTTTCGCTCGAGCAGCGGATGCGCCGGCTCATGCTCCTCCACGAGAAGGAGCATCTCCTCGCCGGGGACCTCCGGCTGTCGGCGATGGGACTCTGCGCGCTCGTCCTCATGCCGTGGAACGTCCCGCTCTGGTGGCAGGTTCGCCGGCTGCGGGCGGCCGTGGAGCTGGACTGTGACTCGCGGGTTCTCCGGAGCGAGCCGGACCCGCGCAGCTATGGCATGCTGCTCCTCGAGGTCGGCCGCAGGCGCAGCGGTATCCGCGCGCTCGCCGTGGGGCTCACGGAACCGCGCTCGTCACTCGAGCGACGGATCCGGATGCTCACCCGACACGGCAGCCGGCCACGGCGTCTGGCGGCACTGACGCTCGGGGCGCTGGCAGCGGTTCTCGCCCTCGGCCCCTGCTGGATGGAGGAGCCGTCGAGCCCAATCAGCGGCGGCACGGAGGAGATCGCCGCGGCAGGAACACAGCCCGGCACGCGCGGCGCCGGGAGTTCGGCCGACACGCCCCCGGCACCGGGAGAGCTGGCGGAAAGGCTCCCGGCAGTCATCCGGCCCGACCGTGGACCGGGCGCCGTGGCCGGCCTGGCGGGGTTCGTTCCCCCGTCGACGCCGCAGTCGCCGGGCGTCCCGTTGGAGCCGTCCTTCACCCCGTTCACATCCTCGCCGAAACTCGCCGATCCCGATGGCGTCCGGGAGGCGATCGAGTCGGCGTATCCGGCGTTCCTCCGTGACGCAGCCGGTCGGACGATCTACTGGCTGTACGTCGACGAGAATGGCCGGCCGCAGAACTGGCAGGTACACACTTCCAGCGGCTACGAAGAGCTGGACGCCATCATGGGTTACATCTTCAACGGCATCCAGTTCGAGCCGGCGAGGAACATGGATCGGCCGGTAGGCGTGTGGATCGAGCTCCCGGTGAGCTTCATGGTTCCGGGCGCGCAGCGGGAGGGCTCCACCGCGAGCGGCGGCGGTTCGGGCGATAGTCAGGAGGCACCGGTTCCGCAACAGTCCGTGATCTCCGCCGCCGCCGTAGGAGTCGGGGCGAGTCCGGAACCCGCTCCCGTAACCGAGCTGCCGCGGCTCCAGAATGCGAGCGAGGTGCAGCGTGCGATCCGTGAGGCGTACCCGGTGAGACTCCGCATCGCCGGCGTCAGCGGCCAAGCGGTGTACCGGATATTCGTCGACGAAAATGGTTCTCCGCGCGACTACCAGGTCGTTGCCCCGAGCGGCAATCAGGAGCTGGACGGGATCATGGACCGGGTCTGGCGCGTCATGGAGTTCTCGCCAGCCATGAGCGGCGAGGTACCGGTGGCGACCTGGGTCGAAGTGCCGATCACGTACGAGGCGGGGATACCCACGGCCACGGCGATGACGGATCCGGCCAACACGGCGCTCCAGCGTTTGCGGACCATTGCGACCCCACTCTCCAGGGTATCCACGGCGCCGACACCGGTGCGCAACGTGGCGCCCCGCACGGCCGGTGACGTCGCGGCTTCTGCGTTCGATCTCGAACCCCTTATTCCGACCGTGGAATCGCTGATGGACGGCCCGGTCATCACGAGCGTCACGGTTCCTCCGGAGCTGATAAACACGTTCCAGCTCCAGCGCGCAATCCGCGAGAGTTATCCGCCCCGCCTGCGCTTTGCCGGCATCGAGGGTCGAGCGGTGTTCTGGCTCCTGATCGACGAGCGGGGCCAGGTGGTCCAGACGGCCGTTCGCACCTCCTCCGGCCACGCCGATCTCGACCAGTTGGGGATCGAAACGCTGCGCCGCGCCGAGTTCGAACCGGCCAGGGTCCAGGACCGCGCGGTGCCGGTCTGGGTCGAGCTCCCCGTCGCATTCGGGGCCGGTTGACCCCTCCCCGGTCCGCGCTCCCGCGGCCCCGTTTCGACCAAGGACGGGGCCGCGACCGTTTCGTCACCCGCGGGTCCGCCGCGCCGTCGATCGCCACACTCCGCGTAACCTCCACGTCTGGCGCCGATTCCCCCGGCTTTCTACAATTCTCCACCTGATCGTCACGATCGTGCGCAGCCCCGACATACTCGCACCGGGAGCAGGCCCCGGGCTGGCGGGTAGAGGACGCCACCCGGAGACGGTGGTCCCGAAATGAGGTGAGAAGATGCTCGCAAGCGTTTCCAGGTTCGCGCGTCTGGTGCTCCTCGTCATGCCGTGGGCCGTCACGGCCTGCACGCCGGACTCCGCAACGACGCAGCGGGGCGGCACCGTCACGGTCATCGAGCTGGCGGACATGGACAAGCCCATGCCGTTCCTCTCGGAGACGACGCTGGATGGCGCGATCGTCGGCGTGACCTTCATGCCGCTCCTCGCTCCGCGCTGGGAAAATGGCGAGTTGATCTATCTCACCGCGAACGAAGACGTCACCGCCCTCGCCCGCTCGTACGAATACTTCGGCCCTGACTCGGCCTCACTCAGATACCACCTCCGCGGGGACGTGGTCTGGTCCGACGGCACGCCCGTCACCGCGCACGATGCTGTGTGGAGCATCGAGACACGAGGGGACCCCCGCACGGCGTCACCGCGCATCGACTACAATCGCCAGATCGTGTCCGTCGAGGCCGAAGACGACTCGACGCTGGTGATCCATTTCACCCGCCGCTACCCGGAAATGCTCTTCCACACGGCGGGACCCCCTGCGCCGCGCCACATCTTCGAGGGGACGGACCCCGCGCAGCTCCGGAGTCACCCGGCGCTCACCGACCCGGTCAACAACATGGTGTTCAACGGGCCGTACCGGATCGGCGAGTGGATCCGCGGCCAGCGCGTCGTCCTCGTCCCGAATCCGTACTTCCAGCCGCAGCCCAACATTCAGCGGGTGGTCTTCCGCACGATCCCGGAGGAGACGACGCGAATGGTCGAGCTCCAGACTGGCAACGCGGACGTGATGGCGATTCCGTTCGACAAGCTCGAGCTGGTTCGCTCCACCTCGCCGAACATCCGGTTCGAGACCCGGCGCAGGCGGTTCTACGACTACATCGCCTACAACCCGCTCGCGCACCCGGCCTTCGCGGACCGGGACATCCGCCGTGCCCTCGGCCTCGCCATTGACGTGGAGGGGCTCATCGACGCGCTGCAGCTCAGCGACTACGCGGAGCCGGCGGGCGGTCCGTACGCCCCGATCCTGAGGAATCTGCACGACCCGGAGCTGCACGCGCCGTTGCCGTACGACCCCGACGAGGCCAGACGCATCCTCGACCAGAAGGGGTGGCTCCCTGGCCCCGACGGGATCCGCGTCCGCAACGGCCAGCGCCTCACCTTCACACTGGCGACGAACTCCGGGAACCAGCGGCGCGCCGACATTGCGCAGATCGTACAGCCGCAATGGCGCAATATTGGCGTCGATGCCCGCATCCAGATGATCGAGACGAACACCTTCTTCGACCGACTCAACCAGCGCGATTTCGAGGCGGCCATTGCGGGGTGGAGCGTCGGCCTCTCAGCGGATATCAGTGACCTGTGGATGGGCGACGTGCCGTTCAACTTCACGTCGTACAGCAACCCGGCCGTGAACCGGCTGTTCGAGCTGGCGATGGCGCAGCCCACGGAAGATCAGGCCGCTCCCTTCTGGCGGGAGGCGGCGCACCTGATCGTCCAGGATCAGCCGTACACCTGGCTCTTCTACATGGACGAAGTGGTGGGCGTCCACAACAGGATTCAGAACACCCGGATCGACGCGCTCGGCACCTTCCAGAATCTGCACGAGTGGACGATCCGCGGCGGCGGCTCCGAGTAGCTCGTCGTGGCTCGTTACCTCGTTCGTCGGTTGCTCGGTGCCGTTCCCCTGATCCTCGGGATCCTCACGCTCATCTTCTTCATCATGCATCTGGCGCCGGGCGACCCCACCGTCCGGTATTTCAACCCGAACGTGAGCCCCGAGGTCATCGAGCAGATGCGCCGGAATCTCGGGCTCGATCAGCCGATCTACGTCCAGTACTTCCGCTGGATGGGGTCGTTCCTGACCGGCAATTTCGGTTATTCGTTCGGCCAGATGCGCCCGATCAGCGAAATCCTCCCTCAGGTCATGTGGAACACGATCCAGCTCACGCTCGTGTCGCTGGTGATCATTTTCGTGGTGGGAATGCTGATCGGAATCGTCCAGGCTGTGCGCCAGTACTCGGTGGGCGACAACGTCCTGACGTTCCTGGCCCTTTTCTTCTATTCGATGCCGGGTTTCTGGTTCGCCCTGATGCTGATCCTGATCTTCTCGCTGAAGGCGAGCGAGTGGGGGTGGCCCATCCAGTTCCCCGCCTCCCAGATGACCAGCGTGGACTACGAGTTCCTGAGCACGTGGGGGAAGATCCAGGACCGCATTATGCACCTCATCCTGCCCGCCACCGCGCTCGGGATCGGCTCCGCGGCGGGCGTCGCCCGGTACATGCGCGGTTCCATGCTCGAGGTGATCCGCCAGGACTACATCCGGACGGCCCGCGCCAAAGGGCTCAGCGAGCGGAAGGTGGTGTTCAAGCACGCGCTCCGGAACGCGCTCCTCCCGATCATCACGCTGCTCGGTCTCACGCTGCCGTTCCTCTTCGGCGGTGCGGTACTGATCGAGACGATCTTCGCGTGGCCCGGCATGGGCCGGCTCG
The DNA here is from genome assembly GCA_035565595.1 of Longimicrobiales bacterium. GTDB lineage: Bacteria > Gemmatimonadota > Gemmatimonadetes > Longimicrobiales > RSA9 > DATMSC01. The sequence goes on from DATMSC010000339.1 coordinate 5,738, forward strand.
TCGTGGATGCGATCTACCAGCGCGACTACCCGCTCGTCATGGCGACGAGCTTCATCATCGCGGTCATGGTCATCCTGTCCAACCTCGTGGCCGACGTCCTGTATGCCGTCGCCGACCCGCGAATCAGAACCGGATGATGCGAGCCCGCGGCGTTCACCCCATCACGCGGCAGGAGCCGTAACCGTGTCCCGCCCGCTGGTAAGCGACGCGCTCCAACCCGTGTCGCCCGCCCCGGCACCTGCGGGCGTCGAGGGACCGGGCTCCCCCGAAGACAGGCCGGTGGCCCGGCGTGCCACCGGCACGGAAATCGTCGCGTGCGCCCTGCTTCCGGGCGTCATCCACCTACTGCGCGGCCGGTTCGCGCTCGGCGCTTCGCTCCTCGGCGGCTGGGTACTGCTCCTGGCACTCGCCGTCTACCGCTGGGACCGGATCATCGGGGTTTTCACCGCCCGCGTCCTCCCGATCGATGGCCTGGTCGCGGTGATCACCCTCGCCGCGCTCCTGCTGCTAATCTGCGGTGGCGCGCTCTACGACATTGCCGTGCGCGCCGCCCGTCCGCCCCGCCTCAAGGGCGACTCGCAGTGGGCCGTCGCGTTCCGCCACTTCCGTCGCAACCGGATGGCGATCGCAGGGCTCGCGGTCATGGTGGTGCTCTACGCGATCACGCTGCTCACTCCGCTGATCGCGCCGTTCGACCCGGCGGCGCAGGGCGACATCGTGGCCACGCGATACCTGAGCCCGTCATTCCAGCACCTCATGGGCACCGACCGATTTGGCCGCGATGTCTTCTCCCGAGTCCTCTACGGTGCCCGCATCTCGCTCAGCATTGGCTTCATCGCGGTCGGCATCGGCGTCACGCTCGGAACCATGATCGGCGCGGTCGCCGGCTACTTCGGCGGCCTGGTCGATTCCGCACTCATGCGCTTCACCGACATGATGCTGTCGTTCCCGCGCCTGGTGCTGCTGATCGTCGTGATCGCGCTCTTCGAGCCCACCATCTACCTGGTCGTGGTCGTGCTCGGTCTAACCGGCTGGATGGCCGTCGCCCGCATCGTCCGCGGTGAGGTCCTCTCGCTGAGGGAACGAGAATTCGTGCAGGCAGCGCGGGCGCTCGGGATGAGTGACAGCCGTATCATCTGGCGCCACATCGTGCCGAACACGCTCGCACCAGTGATCGTCTACGCCACGCTCGGTATCGGCAACACGATCCTCATCGAGGCCGGCCTCTCCTTCCTCGGACTGGGCGTCCAGCTGCCCACCCCGAGCTGGGGCAACATGATTTCCGAAGGAAAGGATGCACTCATCACCGCCTGGTGGATCGCGACCTTCCCCGGTCTCGCCATTGTATTGACCGTGATCGCCTTCAATCTGCTCGGCGATGGACTGCGCGACGCGCTCGATCCGAGGCTGAGGACGTGATGGAACGGTATAGGGCTAAGGCTAGGGCTAGGGCTAATGGCTGCCTTCGCGGCGCGATATCGTGCGCGGCAGTGGCAGCTTCCACCGGGTATCAGCGGCTCTCCGGCCGCGGAGTCACGTTCTTTGCCGCTGCGAGCCGTGACGACGCGCGGAACCATCGCCCACGCCGCAAGCGTCGCCCCACCGGGCATAGGGCCAGGGCAACGGCCGGGGCCAGGGCCAATGGCTGGCTTCGCAGACGGGTCCTGGCCGCAATGTCGCTTCCCCTTGCGGCGCGTGTGCAGACTCCTCGCAACCTCGTCGCGGGGGCAGGAATTGCGAGCGTTGTCCTCATCCGGGACGGTCACACGCGCCGCGAACGTCACCCCGCCGGCATTAGCCCTGGCCCTAGCCCCAGCCCTATGCCATCGACCGGAGTCTCATGGCACTGCTGAAGGTCGCCGACCTGAGGACCTTCTTCCGTACGGACGAAGGAGTCGCCCGCGCCGTCGACGGGGTCTCATTCCATGTGGAGCACGGCGAGACCCTCGGAATCGTGGGCGAGTCCGGAAGCGGCAAGTCCGTCACCGCGCTCTCCATCATGCGGCTGATACCTCAGCCGCCCGGCGAGATCCAGCCCGGATCGCACATTCTGTTCGAGGGCGAGAACGGCGAGGAGGATCTCGCGCTGGCTACCGAACGGCGGATGCGCCAGATCCGCGGCAACGACATCGCCATGATCTTCCAGGAGCCGATGACGTCACTGAATCCCGTTTTCAGGGTCGGCGACCAGATCATGGAATCCCTCGAGCTGCACCAGGAGCTGGACCGGAGAGCCGCCCGGGCAAAGGCCATCGACATGCTGCGGCTGGTGGGGATACCCAGCCCCGAGCAGCGCGTCGATGAGTATCCGCATCAACTCTCTGGCGGGATGCGCCAGCGCGTCATGATCGCCATGGCGCTCGCCTGCGACCCGAAACTGCTCATCGCCGATGAGCCGACGACGGCGCTCGACGTCACGATCCAGGCCCAGATCCTGGACCTGCTCAACCGGCTCCAGGCCGAGCTGGGGATGTCCATCATCCTCATCACTCACGACCTGGGCGTCGTCGCAGAGACGTGTGACCGCGTGGTCGTAATGTATGCCGGGCAGGTCTTCGAGGAAGGCGAGGTCGATGACGTCTTCCACTCGCCGCAGAACCCGTACACCGAGGGGCTGCTGCGATCGATCCCGCGGCTGGGACGATCGGCAAACCGCCTCGCCGTGATTCCCGGTATCGTGCCCTCGCCCTTCGATTGGCCCGCCGGGTGCCGATTCCGCCCTCGTTGCCCGTACGCCTGGGAGCTCTGCGAAACCGAGCCGCCGCTATTCCAAATGGGGCCCAACCGGCGGAACAAGTGCTGGCTCGCCCAACACCCGGAAAGGCGAGAGGAAGTCCGGGCGGCCGGTGGGGGGTTCAATCCGCAGACGGTGGCTGCCGCGGAGGCCGCCACGTCCGAGGCAACCGGGGCCGAAGGGAACACGACCCTGGATGCGAATTCGAGTGGTTTGCCCCGAAGCACCCCGGAGGGTATCTGATGGCCACACGCCCGCCGGATACCGATGCGCACCCGCTGCCGCACAACGGCGACCTCCACGAGGTGGACCGCCTGGAGCTCCCGCGAGGCGCGGCTGCGCTCCCACCCGCCAAGGGTGACAGCGAGTTGCGCGGCCGTACCGTTGACGACGTCGCCCCGCCACCCGATGCGCTCCTGACCGTCCGCGGGCTGCGCAAGTACTTTCCCATCAGAAAAGGATTCTTCGGCCGGCACATCGGCGACGTGAAAGCCGTCGAGTCCGTGTCCTTCCACCTGCGCCGGGGTGAGACGCTCGGACTGGTGGGCGAGTCCGGCTGCGGCAAGACGACCACCGGTCGGACGATCCTGCGCCTCATCGAGCCTACCGCCGGCACCGCCATCTTCGACGGCGAGAACATCTTCGAAATGGATCGCGGCGGTCTGCGCCGGCTCCGTCGCAAGGCCCAGATCGTCTTCCAGGACCCGTACTCGTCGCTCAACCCGCGCATGACCGTGGGCGACATGATCCGGGAGGTCCTCGAGGTGCACAGGCTGGCCACGGGCACGGCAGCCAGAGACCGCGTCGCCGAGCTCCTCGCCCTCGTTGGCCTGCGCCCCGAGCACGCCGTGCGGTATCCCCACGAGTTCTCCGGCGGGCAGCGCCAGCGGATCGGGATCGCCCGTGCCCTCGCCGTCGAGCCGCAGCTCATCGGGTGCGACGAGCCCGTGTCCGCACTCGACGTATCAGTCCAGGCACAGGTCATCAACCTGCTCCAGGACCTGCAGGACGAGCTGGGGCTGACCTATCTCTTCATCGCTCACGACCTCTCCGTCGTCGAGCACATCTCCGACCGCATCGCGGTCATGTACCTCGGGCGCATCGTCGAGCTGACCGACGCGAAGACGCTCTATCGCAACCCGCTCATGCCCTACACGCAGGCGCTGCTCTCCGCCGTTCCGGTTCCCGATCCACGTCACCGCCGCGAGCGCATCGTCCTGCAGGGCGACGTCCCCTCACCGGCCAACCCGCCGCCGGGCTGCCCCTTCCACCCACGCTGCCAGCACCCGCTCAAGGACGCCGACTGCGCGCGCATCGTCCCACCACTCGCCGACAAGGGCAACGACCACTTCGTCGCTTGTATCAAGGTGCCGCTCGGCGTGGGGTGAACGATACTCTTGCGTTACACC
>DATMSC010000340.1:0-3671 GCA_035565595.1 Longimicrobiales bacterium
CGCAAGAATCCGAAGAGCCCGAGTACGACGAAGACCGTAATCAGCATCAACGTCAGTACGGGCCGCCGGACGGCTATCGTGGGCAGGAAATCAAACATCGCCGCTCGAGCTCCCTCCGTTGACCACGCGGGCGCGCGCGCCCTCGCTGAGCAACGAACCACCTTCCACGACTACCGACTCGCCAGCACTGACACCGTCGACGATCTCGATCCGCGTGGCGTCCTCGAGTCCGGTCGTGACTGCCCGCGACTGCGCCACGCCGCCGGCGACGATCCAGACCCGGCCATCCCGGACTGCAGAGCGCGGCACCCACAGCGTGTTGTCACGCTCCGCGATCTGGATCTGAACCGTAGCGAGCGTCCCGGCGATGAGCCCGGACTCGCGGGGGAACGCGACCTCGATCTCCACCAACCGGGTCGCCGGGTCGGCCTGGAGCGCGATCCGGCGGACCGCGCCGGTCGCGCCGCTCGGGAGCCTCGCCGTCTGGCCTTCCCGGATCGCAGCAGCATCGGCCGCGCCGATCCGGGCCCTCACGATGAACTCGCTCAGGTCTGCCACGCGCACGAGCGGATCACCCGCGCTGGGAATCATCCCGGGCCGGACCAGGACCTCGGTCACGGTCCCGGACAGCGGGCTGGTCAACACAACCACGTCCTGGACCGCGGCGAGGTCAGCCGCGGCAAGCTCGTGCTGCGTGAGGACCTGTTCCCACTCCTGTTCGCTTATCGCGCCGGCCTCGTAGAGCGGCCGCATCCGGTTGACCGTGCTCTCCGCCTGGCGGAGCGCAGCCTCGGCCTGGCGGATCCGCGCGGCCGTCGCCTCGCCGGCGTGCCGCACCAGGACCTGGCCCTCCCTGACGGCGTCTCCGACCTCCACGAGCACCGCCGAGACCTGATCACCGGTGCGCGCCCTGACCACGGCCTCCCGCACGCCCGACACCTCGCCGCTGTACTCCCGCCAGATGGCGAGTGCACCCTGCGTCACCGGTGCGACGGTGACCGGCACGCCCTGCTCAGCCCGCACCTCCTCGACCGTCGGAGCGGGCGGGCGATCCGCCGTCGCCTGCACGACCCGCACGGCAACCGTCGCCACTACGGCGATCCCGACTACGCCCCCGATCAGGTACCGCCGCCCTCGCCGTCCCTTTGCCTTCGCCATTCGCATCTCCCGTCGCGCACCGCGCGACTATCTGTCTCGAGCCGGGGACAACCCCGGCCGTTTCATCTCGTGATGGTCGTCGAACCGCGCAGCCGGTCCCCTGCCGGCCGCCGCTACGCGAAGCCTGAACCGATCGCGGCGAGGTGCCGGTTCGCCTGGAATGTCCAGCGACCACGCGCTCCGCTCGCCGCCCGGGTCCGGCTCAGTCGCCCTGCAACCGCTCAGCCAGGAGCGGGACGGTGCCACCCGTCACCCGCTCCAGCCGCGCCAGCGCGCTCACGTAACTGAACAGCGCCTGGGCCTCGTTGACCCTCGCCTGTTCGTGCATCAGACGGGCATTGGAGACGTCGAGCTGCGTCGCGAGCCCGTTCGCGAAACGGAGCTCCGCCAGCTCCAGCGCACGCTCCGCCTGCTCGACGGTGGCGCGCCTCGCCTCGATCTGCGACCGCGCGGCGTCGAACTCACCCAGTGCCGCCTCGAACTCCAGCTCGATCGCCTGACGCGCCTGGTCACGCTGCAGCTCCGCCTGGCGCAGCTCTGCTTCCGCCTGATCGATGCGGCCAGCCGTGCGAAGCCCGTCGAAGATCGGGATCGACGCCTGCAAACCAACCGCCCAGTCGCGGCGCCAGTCCGTGCCGAACGGGCTCACCCCGTCGGGGAACGCCTGCTGGCCGAAGACGCCGACGGCATTGATCGTAGGCAGCCGGTCTGCCTTCACCACGTCGATGGCCCGGTCCCGGGCAGCGACCACGGCGTCCAGCGCTTCGAGCGCCGGGCGCGAGGCGAGAGCCGCGCGGAGCGCGGACCGATCGATGTCGGCGATCCTCGGCTCGAGCGGTGTGACCAGCTCGAGGGGCTGGTCCGCCGGCACGTTGATGAGCCGCTTGAGATTGAGCTCCGCGACGCGACGTCCGTTGCGGGCCTGGACCACGTTCGGCTCCAGGTTGTCACGGTCGACCGCCGCGCGCAGCACATCGAAATCGGAAGCCGTGCCCTGCTGACGGAGGAGCTCCACGTGCTCGACCTGCTCCGTGGCCAGCCGGTGCGCCTCCTCGGCTATCGCCACCAGCTCGTTGGCCAGTACAGCCTCGAAGTAGGCCGTCCGGATCTGATGGGCGAGGTCGGCACGCGCCTCCTCCAGCTCCAGCTCTGCGGCCCGGCGCACCTCGCGGGCGATGTCGAGACCGGCACCCACCCGGCCGCCCGAGTAGAGCGCCTGCGAGATGCTGATCGTCGCGTTCCAGGTGTTCCGGCGACCGAACGGCAGCGATGCGAAAGGGTTGTCGCCGCCGTCGCCGCCATCGTCGCCACCACCGCCTTCATCGCCGCCGAACAGCCCCTGCCCCACCGCGTCGAACACCGACGCGAGCGTGCGGTTGTAGCCGATCTGCGCCGAAACCTGCGGCAGCGCGCCGGAGCGCGCCTGCGTCACCTGGCTGTCCGCCAGGTCACGTTGGAGTTGCGCCGCCGCGACCTCCTCTCCGACTTCCAGACCGCGGGCAACCGCCTGGTCCAGCGTCAACCGCAGCGGCGAGGCCGCCGTGGTCGGCGCTGCGGCGCCTTCCGCTACCTGAGCCGATGCAGTCCCGACCCCCACCAAGGCGACCAGCGCCGCGGTGGCCACCACTGTACGAATATCCAGCGTCATCCGGCCTCCCCGGACCGCAATCCTGCGAAAATGATGTCGAATTTCAGATCCAGTTCCTCGGCGAGGGGTCTCCCAGAGCCGCCCCTCTTCAACCATTCCACCAGCGTGGCGAAGTAGGCCGCCTCCAGCAGCCTCCCCGCCGCATAGGGGTCCGCACTGCGACGGAATTCACCGCGGTCCTGCGCGCTGGTGATGACGTCCGTCAGCAGCTCCCGGAACTCGGCCGCAATACGGCCCTCCTCCTGCTGCTCCCAGAACGCCCGCATGCTCTCGCTCATCATCGTGCGGGAGAACTCGGGGTCACGGAGCGCCTCCTGTGCGCAATGCATGTAGATACGACGCAGCGCCGCCTCACCGCCGGTCACCAGCGCGTCCCGGGGGCCCAGCGCTTCGTAGATCTCGGCCATCAACTCTTCCGCGACGATGGCCAGCAGCGACTCCTTGCGCGGGAAGTAGTTGAAGACAGTGCCCTTGGCGACGTCCGCCCGCTCCGCGATCTGTTCGACCGTGGTCGCCGCGTAACCCTGTTCCCGAAAGAGCGCGAGCGCGGATTCGCGGATGCGAAGCTCGACCTCCCGCTTCTTCCGCTCCCGCCGGCCCTCGGCCTGCGGCTCCGCAACCTTCACATGTTCCTCCTGCCAGGCGCTCACCCCGCCCCGCGACGGGCGAGACCATGAACCCGGGTCATAAATGACCCCGGTCAATTCTAGCGGACGGACGAGGGGCCGGTCAAGGTGGGGATAAACAGGTGGCGCGGGTGGACCAGGCCGGGCCGAAAGCTGCCCGGATAGCGGTGAAGGATGTGGTCGGCCGGCGATGCATCACCGGCGGCGGCGGCAGTTCGGCTCCGGGAGGAATCTGCCGT
>DATMSC010000341.1:0-2107 GCA_035565595.1 Longimicrobiales bacterium
GCGCATTCCCACGGGCAAGTTCAACGCGTTCCTGTCTGAGCTGGTCGCGGCGCATCCGCACCCGGTGCGCGGTGGAAAGCAGCCGCGAATCCTGTTCGGCACCCAGGCCGCCACGCGCCCGCCGACATTCGTGCTTTTCACGACCGGATTCCTCGACGCGGGGTACCGTCGGTTCATCCAGCGCCGGCTGCGGGAGATCTTCGGGTTCGAGGGCACTCCGATCGTCATCAACATGCGGGTGCGCGAGCGCAGGCAGCGCTAGGCGTGTGGATCAAGTCCGATCTGGTTCAGATGGACGATGAGCGGGGCGTTGCACGCCGCAACGTCAGTGGCGGAGCGTAACTTCGGTCCGGTGGCAGTGAGCGAATCAGGACGACCCCGCGTGGTCATGATGTGCGGGCCAGGTGGTGCCGGCAAGACCACCTACGCCAAGCGCCTGGAGCGCGAAGGCTGGACACGTCTGTCGTTCGAGGTGGAGTTCTGGGATCGCGGAATCAGGACGATGCCGTCCGCCGAGGTGGTGGCCGAAGTGGCAGCGGACCTGAAATCACGGTTGCTGAGTAACGTCACGGCGGGGAACGATGTCGTGCTCGATTTCGGATTCTGGTTCCGGCGACAACGTGACGAATACCGCGCGCTGCTCGCGCCCCACGGCATCGTGCCGGAGACCGTTTACATCGCGACGAGTCTTGAGACCATCCTGAGCCGGGTTGGTGACCGACACGGCAGGCAGGCGGACGATTGGCCACTCACCGAGCAGACGGCGACCGAGTACTTCGGGCGGTTCGAGCCGCCGACGCCTGACGAGGGGCCGCTTGAGGTGGTGCGCTGACCCGCGCGAACCACGTCGGTCTTGATCCGATCAGCGTGGCGGCGAGAGCGATCGCGGCACGGTAGGCGCGGGCGGTCTTGTCTGAGCGCATCGCGATGCCGCGCCATTGCTTGAGCTTGTTGAAGCACCGCTCGACGACGTTGCGGCCCTTGTATCGCTCCCGCTGGGCTCCACCGCAGTCGATGGGCATGGCCGGGCTTCCTGCGGCAGTGCGCGATGCGGTCTTCGCGCTCGGGGATCGTCGCGACGATCTTCCGATCCCGCAGCCACGCGCGGTTCTTCCTCGAGAGCCTCCGACCACAAGCCCAGACCTCTCGATCAACACGCCCTAGGCGAGGCGGCGCGGCCGCACCATCGCGGTGTCGTCGGCGAGCTCGAACCCGTACTGACGGTAGAGATCGTGCGCGGTGCTCGTGAAGAGCACCCAGCGGAAGTCGCGGCCCGGGCCGTCGTCGATCATGAAGCGGACGATCCTCTTGCCGAGTTCGCGGCCGCGGTGGTCGTCGAGCACGAAGACATCCGCGAGGTAGGCGAAGGCGACACCGTCCGACACGGCGCGCGCGAACCCCACCTGCTCGCCGGTGTCGCTGCGATACGCGCCGACGAGGCGCCACGCCGACGCGAGCTGGGCGTCGAGATCTGCGCGCGTGCGCTCGCGGCCCCAGTAGGCCTCGGTCGACAGCCACTTCCACACGACGTCGGGCTGGATGCGGGTGGGGTCATCGTCCAACACGTACTCCATCCGCATATCGTGCCAAAGTCGTTTCGCCCGGCGGGCGGGCCACAGTGTGGCCGGCGGCATGATCGATCGCCGGGCCGCCGGGCCGCCGGGCCGCCGGGCCGCCGCGGTCGTAACCGTTCGACTCGTTCGGGCCGGCGAACGGGATACGGCGGGCCTGGGCCCGGGTGGGTGTGTAAGTCTGGACACGTGACCATCGAGCCCCCCGCACCCGGCGAGCCGCGGCGTCCTTTCGGACCGCGGAACCCCGGTGACGCGTGGGTCGTCGCACCGACCGGCGAGCGGTACTGGGGCAAGTACGGGGCGGCAGGACTTCTCGCGATCGATCCCGACCGCGGCGTGCTGCTGCAGCATCGCGTGTCATGGAGTCACTTCGGCGACACGTGGGCGCTGCCGGGCGGTGCACGCCACGAGGGGGAGTCGGCGTGCGACGGCGCGCTTCGCGAAGCGGGTGAGGAGGCCGGCGTCCCGGCGGGCGCGATCCGGCCGCGGCTGCTCAGCGTGTTCGACCTCGGCTACTGGAGCTACACGACGCT